>JBOGJF010000731.1:0-4302 GCA_050747785.1 Vicinamibacteria bacterium | reverse complement strand
GCATCACGTGCGGATCGCCAGGCGATTTCACCGCGTACCCTTCTCGCGCGCCAACATCTATCTTCGCGACAAGTACCGGTGCCAGTATTGCGCCCAACGACTGCCCAGCATCGAGCTCACCTTCGATCACGTGATTCCGGTCTCCCGAGGCGGGCGCAAAGATTGGGAAAACATCGTGACCTGTTGCATCGAGTGCAACCGGCTCAAGGGAGGCAAGACTCCCGAGGAGACGAGCCTTCGCCTCATCCGCTCCCCCAAACGGCCCACCTTTCTACCCTCCATCCGGATCACGATCGGGCTTCGAGAGGTACCGGAAAGCTGGCGAGACTACCTCTATTGGAACGTCGAGCTCGATCGCGACGGCTGACGCAATCTAACAAACTAGAGCGCCTGTCTTCGCGCCGGTCACTCCCGCATGGTAGTATGGTGGGAGTTCCGTAACCTGGATCCCAATCTTGAAATCCGCGAGCCCATTCATTACCGGCGTGTGTCCGCCTCATGCCGTCGCGGGCGGGCGTCTCGAGGTGCGCGGTCGCGGTTTCGATCCCACTCTTGCTCATGCGCATCGAGTCTTCTTTGGCGACGCACGCGCGCAAGTGACCCGGGTGTCCTCGGATTCCATTTCCGTGGTCGTACCTCAAAGCGGCGGTCGCGTGCCGGTAAGAGTGGAATTGAACGGCGCGGTGAGCGAGCAGTTCACGGCGTCGCTCGCGCTCACCATCGCCGAGCAGCTTCATCCCGTCTCGAATCCCGTATTCAATCGTGAGGGCAACCTCTTCGTCACCTTCAGCGGAAGCCGAGGGCAGAAGGTACCGGTCTCCGTCTTCCGGATCGATCCGAAGGGGCAGGTCAAACCTTTCTTGAGCGAGGTCTTGAACCCAACCGGGCTGGCGTTCGATCGCGAGGGCTACCTTTATATATCCAGCCGGCAGGAAGGTGCGGTCTATCGGGTGAGTCCCGAGCGGGAGGTCGAGCAGGTTGCCGATGAGCTAGGCGTGGCAACCGGGCTGGCCTTCGATCCGGAGGGGATCCTTTACGTGGGGGACCGGCAGGGCACGATCTATCGAGTCGAGCGGAATGGAGAGCCTCGCTCGTTCTGCCAGCTTCCTCCTTCGATCGCCGCCTATCACCTGGCGTTTCATCCCGGTGGCGATCTGTTCGTCACTGGACCCAGCCTTTCGAGCATTGACTCCGTCTATCGCATCCGTCCGGACGCCACCGTGGAGATCTTCTGCACCGGCTTCGGCCGCCCGCAGGGACTCGCGTTCGACGCCGACCAGAATCTCTACGTGACCGAGGCGCTCGCCGGCGATAGCGGCGTCTATCGCGTCTCGCCGGATGGCAAGCCATCCTGTTTCATCTCCGCTCCACCCCTGGTGGGACTCGCGTTCGACGGGAAAGGCGGGCTTGCGCTGGCGGGAACGAGCTCGGTCTTTCACCTTGACGTCGGTATCAGCGGCCAGCCCCTCTTCTAAATGAGGGACGATGCCCGGGTAGCGCCGGAAAGTTCTTAGCGTTCGATCCTTTCCAACCCGCGCCGAATCGCGTTGGCTCGGTCTCCGCTGGGCTCCTGGGCGAGGAAGGACTGCCCATCCGTCACCGCCTGGCGGCGGTTGTCGTCCGAGGACTGAAGTTCGTACAAGGCGATCGAGCAAAGAGCCAGGCGATAGCGGGCCGATGTCTCTTGCTCGCTGCCGCCGTGCTCGTCCACGAACTGCCGCCAGTCGGCACATTCTCTCGCCCTGTCCTGCGAAGCCCCTTCCTTCGACGCCGCCGTCTCTTCCACTGCTTCGGCCGATACGGTGCTACCCAAGGGGTAGCGTTCTAGTAGCGTGCGGTAGCCTTCTTCGGCCGATCTCGTCGACGCGGCGGGGGCTATGTTCAGAAAGGACCCGGCGGCTTCCTGGTCGGGCTGGTCGGGCCGAGTCCGTGAGGCCCGCAACCCGGATGCGGGCGGTGTCGTCGAGCTCGGCGGCTGGTCGGGAGCGTCCAGCCGTCGGGCCTCGAAGCGACCTCCATCTCGGGCTGTTCCTTCTCGTTCCGGCTCGTGGGACTCCGACTCGTCGAGAGTCACCTGCCCCGTTTCTCCCGCCGCTTGGGTTTTCTGAAGAGCCTCGTTGCCGTCATCGGCAAACTGCTCGGCGCGCGACGGGCTGTCTCTTTCTTCCACGCCGGCTAGCCCTGGCGGTTCGTCTGGCGCGGGAGCCGACGGAGCCGCTACGAGCTTGCCGGCCGGATGGCTCGGTGCAGCACGCCGCTCCACTCCATCCGGCTGGCCTTCTTGAGGTTCTGGAAAGGAACGGTCGGAGCTCGCTTCGCCCGCCGGCTGCTCCTCGTATCTCAACCGGTTCCCGACCATCGGCTGATCCGCCTTGCCGCTTTCTGCGATCTCACCTACCGGGGCCGCGGACGGACGCTGCAGGGCATCTTGGCTCGTGCCCTGGCCGGTGAAAGGCACATCGAGTACCCGCAGGCCCATCACCGCGGCCACCACCGCGGCCGCGACGGCCCCCGCCCACCGTAGACCAGATGGGGAAAAAAGACCGAAGTGCCTCCGCCTCAGAGAGTGCCTCTCGCGTCCCTCGAGTCGGCCGATGCGTGTCATGATCTTCCGGGGTAGCGCATCCCAGTAAATCTCGGGAGGCTCGCCCGGGGACATCTTCCGAGCCGCCGCCGGTAGCGCCTCGAGGAAATGAAAGTGCTCACGGCAATCCTCACAGGCTCCCAGGTGAGCTTCCGCCTCGCGCCTCTCGGCGGGAGTCGCCTCCCCGTCGGCGAGCTTCTCAACGAGCGGTAGATAATCCTTGCACGGCATCTTCTTATGACCAGCGTCTTGCTAGGCAGAGTTACACACCTCCGCCCCATAGCGCTCCTAGTGGTAGTCCCTTAGCATCTCCTTGAGTTTCTGGCGAGCGCGGAAGAGACGCGACATAACGGTCCCGGTCGAGATCTCGAGCACCGCCGCGATCTCTTCATAGCGCATCTCCTCGTGCACTTTGAGAACGAACACTGCCTTCTGTTCCAGAGGTAACTGCTCGACGGCCGCGTCGAGCGCTTTTTGAAACTCCTTGGATAACAACCGGGCCAACGGATCGGGCTCCCCGTCCTTGGCGGGAGGCTCACCGCCCGGGCCATCACCGTCCGAGAACGGCCGCTCTCGTTTCGGGGCGCCGTTCAAGTGGTTGATGGACAGGTTGACCGCAATCCGGGTCAGCCAGGGCGCGAGAGGACGGCCGAGCTCGAACCGATTCAGGTGAGAGTAGGCGCGCACGAAGGTCTCCTGGGTAATGTCGTCGGCTACTTCGTGTCTCCGCGTCATACGGAGCGCCACACTGTAGACTCGCCTCTGATAAGAGCGCACGATCGCTTCGAAGGCTTCTGCCTCACCCCCGCGAGCACGGACCACGAGTTCACGATCCACGTCGTGAACGCGGTCACCGTCCCTTACGTAGGCTGGGCTGCTCAGCTCGAGCCCTCCCCCTTCATGGATACCGGTATAAAGACTTTTTATTCCAAAGGAAAATCGTAGCAGGATTTGTGGCGGGAAAAAAGTAATCCGGCGGACCTCCCGCGCGCCGTAGGAGAGGTCCGCCGGCACCCTCTGGCTCGCCTCAACGAGCCGGTAAATCAGGAAGGCCTACTATTCCAGGACCTTTATGACCACCCGGCGATTGCGAGCTCGCCCGTCCTGGGTTCCGTTGTCGGCAACAGGTTGGGCCTCGCCGAAACTGAACACCGAGATGGCGTGCAGAGGGATTCCTTGTGATTGATAGAGATAGTCTCTCACCGCGACCGCTCGTTGCATTCCGAGCTGCTCGTTGTAGGTCTCCGGTCCGGTACTGTCGGTATGACCTTCGACCTCGATGTAGAGCCTTCGATTGTCGGCCTTGACCTTCTCCGCCAGCTCGCCGACGATCTGTTCTGCGTCCGTCGACAGGCTGGCCGCGTTGAAGGCAAAAGCCACCTGGTCGTTGGAAAGCGTGACCTCGTACAGGAGCTTGCCCTTCATGGCTCGCTGCGCCTCGTCGAACGCACGAGCCGCATCGCCCTTGGCCTCATTGGCCAAGGTACCAGCCTCAGCAGCCTTGGCGTCGACCCGTCGGACCTCCTCTTCGTTGCGACCAATTCTTTCCTGGTTTCGCTCCACCGACTCGCTCAGCGTCTCGATCTTCTCATTGACCGCGCCGACTTCTTGACCGACGTATCCCTTAGTGGCACAACCCGACACTGTGACCAGAGCGGGCAACATAAAGACAACCCAACCCTTTTGATGAACCATTTGCCTCCTCCTCAATTAGTCTG
>JBOGJF010000730.1:0-6107 GCA_050747785.1 Vicinamibacteria bacterium | reverse complement strand
GGTGACCAACCCACCCCTCGATGCCATTCGAGAGGAGCTGGTGACTCAGGTGTCGACGACGATCGGAGGGGAAGCCAATCTCCTCGAGCCGACCTCGGATTCATGTCGTCAAATCGAGCTTCCCACGCCCATTCTTACCAACGAGGAGCTGGCCAAGCTGGTGGAGCTGGAGCGCCCCGGGTTCCGCACGCTCACGCTTCCTATTCTGTTCGAGGCTGGTCGCGGCGAAGCGGGACTGCGCGAAGCCTTGGATACTCTTTGTCAATCGGCGAGTGACGGTATCGCCCGAGGTTACTCGATCCTTCACCTTTCCGATCGAGGCGTGACCGATCGTCTGGCGCCCATACCGGCGTCGCTGGCCACGGGCGCGGTGCACCACCATCTCATTCGGGAGGCGTCCCGGACGCGTGTCGCTCTCATCGTCGAAACCGGGGAGGCGCGCCTGGTGCACCACATGTGCGTACTCATCGGCTACGGCGCGAGCGCCGTGAATCCCTATCTTGCCTTCGAGACCCTGGAGGAGCTCGTGCGGAACGGCTTCCTCGCGGGCATCGATCGGGAGGAGGCCGTCCACAACTACATCAAGGCGCTCAACAAAGGCGTGCTCAAAGTGCTTTCCAAGATGGGGATCTCTACCATTCAGTCCTACCACGGCGCGCAAATCTTCGAGGCGGTCGGGCTGGGTGACGAGCTCATTAGCCGGTATTTCACCGGAACGTCCTCGCGCATCGCGGGGGTGGGTGTCGACGTCGTCGCCGAGGAGGTTCTGACGTGCCACCGCAAGGCTTTTCCCGAGAGGCCGGTCGCGGAGCCGCAGCTCGAAGCGGGAGGGGAGATTCAGTGGCGCCGGGACGGAGAGTTCCATCTGTTCAACCCGGAGACGGTCTTCAAGCTCCAGCACGCGACTCGCTCCGGTCAGTTCGAGATCTTCAAGGAGTACACCCGGCGGGTCGACGAGCAGAGCGATCAGCTCGCTACGCTCCGCTCGCTGTTCGAGCTCCAATGGGCGGAGGAGCCTGTGCCCGTCGACGAGGTGGAGCCGGTCGAATCCATCGTGCGGCGCTTCGCTACCGGTGCGATGTCGTACGGCTCCATCAGCAAGGAGGCCCACGAGACCCTCGCCATCGCCATGAATCGTTTGGGAGGCAAGTCAAACACGGGTGAAGGTGGTGAGGATCCCGCTCGCTACGTCCGCGATCCCAACGGCGACTCCCGCCGTAGCGCCATCAAGCAGGTCGCTTCTGGCAGGTTCGGCGTGACGAGTGAGTACCTCGTTCAGGCGGACGATTTGCAGATCAAGATGGCGCAGGGGGCCAAGCCCGGTGAAGGCGGTCAGCTTCCCGGTCACAAGGTCTATCCGTGGATTGCCAAGGTGCGCTACTCGACGCCGGGCGTCGGCCTGATCTCGCCGCCTCCGCATCACGACATCTACTCCATCGAGGATCTTGCCCAGCTCATCTTTGATTTGAAGAACGCCAACCGCGAGGCGCGCATCCACGTCAAGCTCGTCTCCGAGGTGGGTGTGGGAACGGTGGCGGCCGGAGTGGCCAAGGCCCGTTCCGACGTCGTGCTCATTTCCGGCCACGACGGCGGCACCGGCGCCTCGCCCATCACCAGCATCAAGCATGCGGGCACTCCTTGGGAGCTCGGGCTCGCGGAGACCCAGCAGGTTCTGGTGCGGAATCGATTGCGCGATCGCATCGTCGTGCAGGTCGACGGTCAGATGAAGACCGGTCGTGACGTGGTCATCGCCGCCCTGCTGGGCGCTGAGGAGTTCGGTTTTGCCAGCGCGCCCCTGGTCGTCTTGGGCTGCGTGATGATGAGGGTTTGTCATCTCAATACGTGTCCGGTGGGTGTCGCCACTCAGGATCCCGCGCTGCGCGCGAAATTCGCCGGCCAACCGGAGTTCGTGGAGAACTTCTTCCGGTTCATTGCCGAGGAAGTGCGCGAGTACATGTCACGCATGGGCTTTCGGACCCTCGAGGGGATGGTGGGACGGGTCGACAAGCTCAACGTTCGCAAGGCGGTCGATCACTGGAAGGCCCGGGGGCTCGATCTCAGCCCTATTCTTTACCAGCCGGACGTCGGGGCGGAAGTGCCGATTCGAAACGTCCGGCGCCAAAACCATCGTCTCGAGGAGACGCTGGACTGGACGACGCTCGTTCCCCGGTGCCGCCCCGCGCTGGAGTCGAAGCAACCGGTCGCGCTCAGTCTTCCCATCCGCAACGGAAACCGGGCGACCGGCACCATCCTGGGATACGAGATCACGAAGCGCTACGGAGCGGAAGGGCTTCCCGACGGCACGATACGCATTCACTTCGAGGGGTCGGCCGGTCAGAGCTTCGGGGCTTTCTTGCCGAGGGGCGTCACGCTCATCCTCGAGGGGGACGCGAACGATTACCTCGCCAAGGGTCTCTCGGGAGGTAGGATCGTCGCGTTCCCTCCTCACCAGGCAACGTTCCCGCCCGAGATGAATATTCTGGTCGGCAACGTCGTTCTCTATGGGGCGACGGGAGGCGAGGCGTTTCTCCGTGGCATCGCCGGTGAGCGTTTCGCCGTTCGGAATAGCGGCGCGCACGCGGTGGTCGAAGGAGTTGGCGACCATGGTTGCGAGTACATGACCGGTGGGCGAGTGGTCGTCTTGGGACGCACCGGGCGCAACTTCGCTGCCGGGATGTCGGGCGGTATCGCCTATGTCTTGGATGAGTCGGGTGACTTCGCGACGCGCTGCAACCAGGAAATGGTGTCGCTCGACCGCCTCACCGACCCCGCCGATATCGAGGAGGCGCAAGAGCTTATCGGCAAGCATGCCCGCCACACGGGCAGCACGGTCGCCGCGCGTATCCTGGAGTTCTGGGACCACTATCGAGGAAAGCTCGTCAAGGTGACACCGCACGACTACTGGCGGGCCGTCCTGGCGATGAAACGAGCCAAGGAGCAAGGTCTCGACTGGGAAGAGGTGGTGATGCAAGGGGCGCACGGTTAGCTTCGCGCGGGCAAGGATCGTCATGGGTAAACCCACCGGGTTCATCGAGTTTCCGAGAAGCGTCGCTCCCCGACGCCCGGTGGACGAGCGGCTGCACGATTGGAAGGAAGTCTATCTCCCGATCGCCGATGAGACCCTTCGCACACAGGGCGCCCGGTGCATGGACTGCGGCGTTCCGTTTTGTCACCAGGGTTGCCCGCTCGGTAATCTGATCCCGGAGTGGAACGACCTGGTCTACCGGGACCAATGGACCGAAGCGATCGCCCGCCTGCATGCCACCAACAATTTTCCGGAATTTACCGGCCGTCTCTGCCCCGCACCCTGCGAGGGCTCGTGCGTGCTGGCCATCAACGACGATCCCGTCACCATCAAACAGATCGAGAACGCCATCGTCGACCGCGCCTTCGAGAAGGGCTGGGTGCGCCCGCAGCCTCCCGTCAAGCGGACGGGCAGGAGAGTCGCCGTCATCGGCTCGGGTCCCGCCGGACTCGCGGCCGCGCAGCAACTGAACCGCGCGGGACACCTGGTGACGGTGTTCGAGCGCGACGATCGACTGGGGGGTCTCCTTCGCTACGGGATACCCGAGTTCAAGATGGAGAAGAGTCTGCTCGATCGCCGCCTGCAACAAATGGAGCAGGAAGGCGTCTTGTTCCAGACGGGCTGCAACGTGGGCGTCACGATCTCGGCGGAAAAACTCCGCGACGACTTCGACGCGATGGTTCTCGCCGGAGGCGCGAGCCAACCCCGTGACATTCCGATACCCGGTCGCGAGTTGGAAGGAATCTACTTCGCGATGCCGTATCTCACGACTCAAAACCGCATCTGTGAAGGAGACGACGTGAAGCGGAGCCCTTTTCTGGACGCTTCCGGCAAGTCCGTGGTCATCATCGGCGGAGGCGACACCGGAGCGGATTGCCTCGGAACGGCGCACCGTCAGGGAGCTCGGTCGGTCACGCAACTCGAGCTCCTGCCGCGGCCTCCCGATCGGCGAGACATCCAAACGAACCCCTGGCCGCTCTACCCTCAGATATTCCGCGTATCCTCGGCGCATGAGGAGGGTGGGGAGCGTTTCTACTCGATCTCGACCAAGAAATTCCTCGGCGAGGGCGGCGCCGTAAAAAAGCTCCAGACCATCCAGGTGGAGATGAAGACCGGACCGAACGGTCGTCTCACCTTCGATGAACAGCCGGGTACCGAGAAGGAAATCGACGCCGAGCTCGTGCTGCTCGCGATGGGTTTCCTCGGTCCCGAGCGCAATGGACTGCTCGAAGAGCTGGGGGTCAAGATCACCGAGCGCGGCAACGTTTGGCGCGACGCCGCTTGGACGACGAGCGTCCCCGGTGTCTTCACCGCCGGCGACATGCAGCGCGGTCAGTCCCTCATCGTCTGGGCGATCGCCGAGGGTCGATCCTGCGCGCGGGCGGTGGACGTTTACCTCATGGGTTATTCGGACTTGCCCGCGCCGCTCGCCTGACTATCGCACGGCTCCCCTTCGGTCTCAATTCGCGGCGATCTTGTAAAGGCTTCGGTAGCCCCTCAGGTACATCTCCTCACCCACGATCGCGGGTGATGCATCGAAGCCATCGTCGAGTGCGTTCCGAGCGAGAATCTTGAACTCGGGGCTGTTCTCGATCACTAACGCGTTGCCATCCCGCCCGAGTAAATAGACCCGTCCGGCCGCTCCAACCGGAGAGGCATAGACCTCGGAGAGACCTTCCAATCGGAGCGGGCCATAGAGCGGCTGCCCCGTGCGTGCGTCGAGCGTGGTTAGGATGGCCGAGTTGGACTTGAGGAAGTAAAGGTTGTTCTCGTAGAGCAATGGCGAGGAGACGTAGGGCGTGTCTCGATTGTGCTCCCACAAGACCGCGCTGGTGCCGGTGATGTCACCCTTCGCATCGGCCAGACGAATGGCGCGAAGGGCGTTACCACGGTAGCCACTCATGAGATAGACCACGCCATCGGCGAAGACCGGAGAGGGGATCGGGTTCATCGTGAGTCCGGCGCCTTCCCAGAGCAACTCACCGTTTGTGAGGTTGTAACTTCGGACCCGATTCGTTCCCGCAGTGATGACTTGCGAGACCCCGTTGTGCTCGACGACCAGCGGCGTGGCCCAGGTGTCGACTTCGTCACGATCCTTTCTCCAAATCTCTTTACCGGTGTTCTTGTCGAGGGCGACGATGAAAGACGGCCCTTGGTGGTCCCAGGTGACGACGACGGTATCACCGTGGAGGGCTGGGGTCGCCCCCTCGCCGAAGTCGTTTCGGATGTCCATGTCGCCGAAATCCTTGTCCCAGCGAAGATTGCCGTCCATGTCGTAGCAGAAGAGGCCGCGCGAGCCGAAAAAGGCGACGATATGCTCGCCGTCCGTGACCACCGAACCATTAGCAAACGTGCCTTCCGGTCGTGTGCCCTCGTGGGGTCGCTCGATGCGAGCGGTCTGGTTCCAGAGCGTCGTGCCGTTCTCACGACCGAGCGCCATCACGTGGAATTCGTGAACCGGCTCGGCCCCCGCGCCCGCTGATGTATCGGCCGGAATCGCCGTGGTCACGATGACGCGGTCGTTCCAGACAACGGGAGTGCTCTTTCCTCGGCCCGGGATCTCGATTTTCCAGGAGACGTTCTTGTCCTCTGCCCATTCGACGGGCGGATTCCCACCCGGAGCCACGCCGGTCATGAGTGGTCCTCGCCATTGAGTCCAGAACCGATCGTCGGCAGGGGCAGCGGCCCCCGCTAGAGCTGCCAGCAAGGCTAAACCTGCGATCGCGACGCCTACGTTTTTCATGGGCCGTTCCTCCTCAGTCGCTCCCGACCGACTATAACATCTGAAGCGGGGGAAGCGGGGGTCGTCTCGAATCACCTGACAGCCTTGACACGGAGCAAGTCAGGAGTGTATGCTGTCGACATGAATCTGGGTAGGCGCCGGAAGGACTCTGGGCATTCCGTGGGAGCTCTCGTATCTCTCCGCACCATCGCTATTAGCATCATTTGGCGCGGGTGTGGGCCACCCAGATAAAAAAGGGTTGCAGAAAGGCCCCGCACCCGATGGAGGGTGCGGGGCTTTTTTTGTGCGCCAGGCATGGCGCGCAGCGCCGTGACGGGCGCTGTCAACGGTGGAGCGAAA
>JBOGJF010000729.1:0-9536 GCA_050747785.1 Vicinamibacteria bacterium | reverse complement strand
AGATAGAAGAGACTAAGCGCGGGCAGGTCGAATCGGGAGCGCACCCGCTTGAGGTACGCGCTCCGTTGAGCGGACTCGAGAACGTCCCGGGGCATCCGATCCCGATAGTCCCGAAGCGAGAGCTCCGCCGCTTCGCGGCAGGCCGCGCGCTCTGCGGGATCGAGAACCGATTCCGCCGTCTCGACCAGCGCCGCCTCCAAAACCCCGAGCTCGCGCTCCAGCTCGTCGAGCCCGAGAGGCTCCTTCGACGCTTCGTCGAGTGCACTCAATTGCTTCACCACCCGATCGATCGACTCACGCATGGGGGAGCGGACGTCGGTCATGCCATTGCCCGCCGCTATCAGCTTCGTGATGAGGCGGTTCAAGTAGTCGTGGACGTTGCTTCTCCCTTCGGCGGTCCGCTCTTCCCTCCCCGGGCCCGCTCCAGCGATCGCTTCGCGGAAGCGACGATAGCTGGCCTCGACGGCCTGGCGGCAGTAGGAAAGACGACGGATCGGACGGCGAGATTTGCGGTTTGCAAAAGCATGATCTAAACCTTGTTTCGCGATCCGTAACGGGATCTGCGCCTCCCGCCAACGATGAATGAGCTGCCACTCCGCGGGACTCACGAAGAGGGGGCTCCCGCGGAGAGAGACGAAGTGTCTTTCGACCTCGGCGTAGTAGTCTTCCGTCTCGTCGCCGGATCGCTCGTCGGCCGACATTAGAGAGTGCTCGCTCACTCCTCGTTCGCTCGCTGGCCGCGCTCCTCGCGCGGCCTCCCCGGCCCATTCGGGCCGTGCTCGCTCCGCTCGCGCAGGGTGCTGACGCACGTATTCAGCACCCTGCCAGCACGCTGCCGGTCAATGGTCCAGCGTGCGGAAGAAAACGACTTCTTCCGTGTACAGCGTGCGTACCCGGCCGTCCGCGAGACGGACGCACAGGCCGCCATCCTCTGCCATCCCCGACGTAACGGCCTCGAACTCGTGACCCTCTTTGTGGCGCACCGTGACCCGCGCTTCGCGTTGACCGCAGGCCAGCTCGTCCCAGCGAGCCACAATCGCCGTCGGATCCTTCAAACACGATTCCCACCAGTGTTCGAGCCGCTCCGCCAAGCAGGCCGCGACCAGCGGCACCTCGTGCGGGTGACCTGTCACCAGGCGCAACGACGTCGCCAGGGACGAAAGCTCCGGTGGAAAGTCCTCGCGAGTCTGATTGACGTTGATGCCGAAGCCCGCGACGAGAAAATCCGGTCGATCCCCGGAAAAGCTCGACTCACAAAGGATGCCGCCCACCTTTCGCCCGTCCACCAGCAGATCGTTGGGCCAGCGGATCTTCGCCTCGACACTCGCGGCTTCGCGAATCGCCTCGGTTGCCGCGAGAGAGGACGCGACCGGCAAGAGAGAGACGCCGGGCAGGCCGTCCCCGCCCGGCTTGAGAATCGCCGTAAAGTACAGACCGCCCTGCGGCGAGCTCCATTCCCGCTGCCACCGACCGCGACCCGAGGTCTGCGATTCGGCAAGGACGAGGCATCCCTGCGGCGCACCGCGGCGAGCCCAATCGATTGCCACTTCGTTGGTGGAGCCCGTTTCCTGGTAAGTCAAGATGCACTCGCCCATGCGGCGAACCTTTCCCCGATCGCGAAGCAAACGTCCGAGCGAAGAGTCCATGTGCTCTAACCGAAGCTTACGAATTTATTGTCGTAACGCTCGCAGTCCTTCCTCTATCTTCCGTTTCTTCTTTTGCAGATCGGCGTATTTGTCCTGGGTCGCCCGCACCACCTCGGTAGTCGCCTTCGAAGTGAAATCCTCGTTGGATAGCTTCTTGGCAAGCGTCTCGAGCTCGCGTTCTATCTTGCCGACGTTACGAGAGAGCCTTCCGATCTCGGCATCGCGATCGAAGCCTTCAGCCAACACGAGAGCGACCTCTACTCGGCCTGCGGTTTGGCGTACCGCACCGGGACGTTCGGATCCATCTCCCCCGATGGTCAGCTCGCCGATCCAGCCGAGAGCGATGATGATGTCTCGATGACGACTCAGCAGGCTCAGCAAGGTCTCGGCATCGGGATCCTGGCTTCCGAGGATGACCTCGATGCGGCGGGTCGCGTCGACATTGTATTCGGAGCGGGCACGACGCACCACGTCCACCACCGACCTCACGGTGGACATCTCCGCTTCTGCCCTGGAGTCGTCCCACTCCGGCACGGCTTCCGGGAACGCCGCGACGGATATCGACTCTCCGTCCAGGGATAGCGATTGCCAGATTTCTTCGGTGATGAACGGCATGAACGGATGAAGGAGCCGCAAACCTCGATCGAAAACTCCACCCACCATGCCTTGCGTCATGGGATCGCTCTTGCCTCTCGTCAAGTGCCTTACGATCTCCAGGTAGTCGAGGAGCTCTTCCAGGAAGACGCGGAGCGCCTCGCTGGCCCGGTCGATGCGCAGTTGCTCGATGTCGGACCCAACTTCGGCCGCCACGCGGGAGGAGCGGGACAGAATCCAGCGGTGCGCGAGCCCGAGCGAATCGAGAGGCTTTTCGACCGCCCGGGATTGAAAGAGCCGAGGCTCCAGCGAAGCGTCGGCGCAGGTCGCGACGAATCGCGCCCCGTTCCATAGCCTCAGCGCCAACCGTTGCGAGCGCGCCAGATCTCGGCTGTCGACCGTGACATCCGCTCCCGGTACGGCCCTTTCGGCGAGCGCGAAGCGAACCGCGTCCGTTCCGTACCGCGCCAAAGCGCTCAAGGGATTTACGCCCGTGCCGCGGCTCTTAGACATCTTCTGACCCCGTTCATCCTTGACCAAGGGCGTGATGAGCACGCGCCGAAAAGGGACTTCCGAGGTGAGGAGCAATCCCATCATCAAGGTTCGCGACACCCAAGGCACGAGGATGTCCGGGCCGGTCACCAATAAGTCGGTGGGATAGTATCGTTCCAGATCGACCGTCCGGTCCGGCCAACCCAGCGCCGCGAAGGGCCACAGGCTGGCACTGAACCAAGTATCCAGAACGTCGTCGTCTCGCTCGAGCGCCGTTCCGTGGCATTCCGCACATTCCGCGACCTTGCCCGCCGACACCGTCACATGCTCTTCTCCGGTGTGGCGGCAATACCAGGCCGGAATCGGGTGTCCCCACCAAGATTGGCGGGAGATGCACCAATCGTCCGCGGCGCGCAGGGATTCGATGCACGTCGCGGCCCACGCTTCCGGAACGAACCGAACTTCCTCCCGCTTCAGTGCCTCGATCGCAGGCCCCACCAAAGGCTCGCTTCGAACGAACCATTGCGTGGAAAGGATCGGCTCGATGTGCGCGTCGCAGCGATCGCAATAGCCGAGGAGTTGACGGTCGGGTCGGCTCGCCTCCAAGGCGCGTGAGGATCGAAGGTAGACGACGATCTCCTTGCGCGCTCGGAATCGGTCGAGTCCCGCCAGCCGACCCGTTTGCTCGTTCATGACTCCCGAGGAATCCAAGACCGCGATGGGCGTCAGTCCGTGGCGGCGGGCGATGTCAAAGTCGGTGATGTCGTGAGCGGGACAAACGACCGCGACGCCCGTCCCGGAATGCTGGTCCACCGCGGCGTCGGAAACGATCGACAGCGTTCGCCCCACCAGCGGGAGTATCACTTTCTTCCCCACGAGTCCGCGATAGCGTTCGTCCTCGGGATTCACGGCTAGAGCGCAGGCACCGAGCAGGGTCTCGGGTCGCGTCAAGGAAGCTCGGACGTGTCGATTGGAGCCGGCGAGGGCGAAGCTCACCGTGTACACTTTCCCTTCAACCTCCCGGTACCGTATCTCCGGCTCCGAGACAGCCGTCCGGCAGCGAGGGCAGCTGTTGACGATGTGCTCGCCGCGATAGGCAATCCCTTCTCGGTAGAGACCGACGAACGCCTCGATCACGGCCTTCGACAGCTGTGGCTCGAGCGTGAACCGCATCCGCGACCAATCGAACGACCCCCCGAGTCCCTTGAGCTGATTCACGATGGTGTTGCCGCTCTCTTCCTTCAACGCCCAGATGCGATCGAGAAACGCTTCCCGCCCCAGGGACCAGCGGTCTTGGCCTTCCTCGGCAAGCTTGCTCTCGACGAAGTTCTGCGTGGCGATCCCGGCGTGATCGATCCCGGGTAGCCAGAGCGTATCGTGACCTTGCATTCGCTTCCGACGAACGACGATGTCTTGCAAGGTCACGCCGAGCGCGTGCTCCGTATGCAGCGAGCCGGTCACGTTGGGGGGAGGCAGCACCATCGAGAAACGCGACGACGATGACGTTCGATTGGCTTTGAAGTAGCCCCGCTCCAGCCAGAACCTGGTCCAGCAGGACTCTAGCTCGGCGGGCTCGAATGTCTTGGAAAAGGGGGACAATACTTGAATTAGTGCGCCCGCCTACGCCCTCTGGGCTTCCCGCCTTCGCCGTGGCGGGATTTCCTCCTTGCCACGGCTTCCCGCCTTCGATGAAGCTTCGGCGAGGTCTAGCCGAAGTTCGCGCACGGAAGGCGCTGGAGCGAACGAAGGCTGACGGCGAGGCCAAGCCGAAGCCCTGCGGAGGCTGGCGGCGCGGTCCCGACGAAGCCTTGGCGAAGTCGGACGCTCCGCTCGCGCAGGCCACTTGTGCCTCACCTCGGCCTGCCGGCTCAGCACAGCTCGCCCGCCGTATTCACGAGGTGCGGCGCCTGGGCATGATCCACCACACGGCCGTCCAGCAGCTCGATCACCCGGTGCCCGACCTCCGCCGCCTCAGGGTTATGGGTGATCATGAGAATGGTCTGCTTCTTGGTTCGATTCAGCTCGGCGAGAAGCTCTAAGACCTGACGCGAGTTCTGGGAATCCAGGTTACCGGTGGGCTCGTCCGCGAGGATGATCGCCGGCTGGTTCACCAGCGCGCGCGCCACGGCGACCCGTTGTTGCTCCCCGACCGAGAGCTCGACCGGTTTGTGATGCAGCTTGTGACTCAAGCCCACGACTTCCACTAGCTCGGTGAGCTCCCGCCGGTCGGGGTACCCGTTCCCGAAGATCTGTCGCGCGATCTCGAGATTTCCTTGCACGGTGAGCGTCGGGAGCAAGTTGAACCGCTGGAAAACGAACCCAATCTTTTGCCGGCGGAGTCGCGTGCGCTCGGCGTCGCTCGCGGCAGAGAGATCGATTCCATCCAGGAATATCCTCCCGGAGCTCGGGCGGCACAACCCGCCGAGAAGATGCAACAGAGTAGACTTGCCGCAACCCGATGGACCCATGATGGAAACGAACTCTCCCGCATGAACGTCTACGTTGACCCCTCTCAAGGCGGGGACTTCCACCTTCCCGACCCTGTAGGTCTTCCGCAGATCGACCGTCTTGAGAACGATTCCGATGGCTTCCGTCATGGTTGCTCTATTCCGTCGCGCCGGCTGCTCCAGACTATTCTCAGACTACTCAAAGTTCAGTGCTTCGACGGGATCCAGTTTGGCCGCGCGATAGGCGGGATACAAGGCGCCGAGCAGCCCACCACAGATCCCCAGTAACGCCGCGATGAGGAATTGGCTAGGGATCAGATCGACGGTGAGAGTGGGGAACAAACCCACGATCAGCGCTCGACCGCCGACCGAGAGCGCGTAGCCGACTAGGACGCCCAGAACACAGATAAGGAGGGACTCGGTCATGACCAGCCGGATAATATAGAGCTTCCCGGCACCCAAAGCCTTGAGCACTCCGATCTCGCGGGTCCGTTCGATGATCATCGTGTACATCGCGAGCAGGATGACCAGGAAACTGATCAGGGCCGCGAGGGCGGAGAGGACCCGGGTGAACTGTTTGAGTCCGAGAGCGTTGTCGCGCAACTCCTCGACGAAGCTCTCCAAGGCGGTCACCTTGTAGCCTTCGAACCGGCTCTCGAGAGATGCCGCCACCTCACCCACCGAGCTTCCCTCGGCGACCTTGATGAGAAAGAGGCTCACCTTCCCCGGTTGTCCGCTCGCCGCTTGGAGCACGTGAAGATCGATGTAGATGCGCGCCCCCGCCCCGGCCCGGCAGATTCCCGAGATTTCGAAATCCTGGTTCATCATGGGAAGCGTGTCCCCCAAAGCCAGGCGGTCGGCGCTCGATAGCACGGTATCAACGACGATGTCGTTCGGCCCCTGAAATGCTTTGCCCTCGAGGATATCGACGCCGCGGCCGATGCGGTTGTAGGAAGACAAATCTACTCCGAAGATGGAGACCAGTTTCTTGGTTTCCTTGATGCTCGTCACGCGCCAGTGCAGAACCGGGGCCACCGCCGCGACGCCCGGGACTTCCCCGAGCTTCTCGGCCAGGCCCTCCGACATGACGCCCGTATTGAGCGCGAGGAACGGAGAGGAATCCGGGCCCATGAACATGATGTCCGCCCCGACGTTCGTGATCCGCTCGGCGTACTCGTTGAGCGATCCTTCAGTGAGCCCCACGAGCACCAGAACCATCGCGACACCGAGCGCGACCGACAGAATGCCGATCCCGGTACGGGTCTTACGATAAAAAATGTTGGACAGCGGAAGGTTGGCCATATGTTCGGCGGCGGCGATCCTGGAGCCGTATGAACGACATTAGTAAACTTCCCATAGTAACAAAACGGGTCTAACCGGATCAAACTGCCGTCTGGGACGAATTCCGAGAGCTCGAGGGCGACCCTGGTTAGACGCCCCGTCCTGGCGCTATCATGGCCGCTATGGAGTCGACGATGAAGGCGATCCGGGTTCACGAAGTAGGCGGTCCCGAAGTGATGACGCTCGAGGACGTCCCAAGACCAAATCCGACCGCCGGGGAAGCTCGGGTTCGCCTGGAGGCGATCGGCGTGAACTACATCGACACGTACCACCGCACCGGGCTCTACAAGGTGCCGCGGCCCTTCACTCCCGGAATGGAAGCCGCCGGCGTGGTGGACGCGGTGGGACCGGACGTGAAGGACGTGCGCGCCGGCGATCGAGTTGCTTATGCGGGCACGCTGGGCGCCTATGCGGAGCAGGCCGTCGTACCCGTGGAAAAGTTGGTGACTCTGCCCGATGGCTTGGAGACGAAGGACGCCGCCGCCGCCCTGCTGCAAGGGCTCACCGCGCAGTACCTCACACGCTCCACGTTTCCCTTGAAGCCGGGTCACACGGTGCTGATCCACGCCGCCGCGGGAGGCGTCGGCCTTCTTCTCGTCCAAGCCGCCAAGCACCTGGGTGCACGGGTGCTCGGAACCGTCTCCACCGATGAAAAGGAACGCGCCGCCACCGAGGCGGGAGCCGACGCCATCATGCGCTATGAAAAGATGGACTTCGCGGCGGAGGTGAAGAAGCTGACCGAAGGCCGCGGAGTGGACGTGGTCTACGATCCGGTCGGAAAGAGCACGTACGAAAAGAGCATCGCCAGCCTAGCGCCGCGCGGCATGCTCGTTCTGTTCGGCAACGCGAGTGGGCCCGTTCCGCCCATCGACCCGCTGGCCCTGTCCGCTGCGGGGTCTATTTTCCTGACCCGTCCGACACTATTTCACCACGTCGCCACTCGTGAGGAGCTCCTCTCGAGGTCGAGAGAGCTTTTCTCTTGGCTGCAGTCCGGCAAGCTCCGATTGACGATCCACCGATCGCTGCCCCTCGGCGATGCGTCCCAGGCGCACCGCTTGTTGGAAGGGCGAAAGACGACCGGCAAGCTCCTTCTCGTTCCCTAGCTTAGCTGACAAGATCTCGGAGCAGGATTCGACAACCAGCGACTCGCACGGAAGGCGAAAACCCGACCCGATGCCCATGGCGAAACTACCTCGCGCGCGCAAGATATCAGCCGAAAACCGTTACCTTTCTTCACAGAATCGCGAACGCCTTCACGAAAGGCCGGGCTACCAGTGCGTCGAGTCCCGACGAAACCCGCTGTCGCTCGAGAACCGGACTCCAAATCGAGCACCTCTTACCCTTCGCCTTGTAAGCAGATCACGCGGGAGTGGTGGCAGGAAGCCATGAGTTAAACAACGATGTCAGGTCTTTGGTAGAGCTATATGATCGGAAGCTCGGCCTCCCGACCCTGGCCAAAGTCGACGTTCTTCATATCGCCTTCGCTGTAGCGCACGGGATGGATTACTTGCTCACTTGGAATTGTGCGCACATCGCGAACGGCGAAGTCATTCGGCGCCCACAAGAGCTGAATCGGGAGATCGACTGGGCGACCCCGATTATCCGGACACCGGAGGAGCTGTCGCTTGGGGTCCTTGGAGAAAAGAAATGAAAGAAGATCCCATTCTGAAAGAGATTCACGATACACGGAAGAGGCTCTTGGAGGAGAGTGGCGGGAACATGCAGAAGCTAATGGATCGGCTGAAATTCCTCGAGGCCGAAGAACGTGACCGCGTTATCTCCCACGACCAGGTGAAAACCCGGCTGGCTTCCAAGACTCCTCGCTGAACGTAGGGGTTTCACTCCTTTCTATCCGGTCCTGCCCAGCGCCATGCCTGTGGGCTCCGGTCAATAGAGGCGCTACCCGTAGCCGACCGCTCGGCCGCTAGCCCGTGTTATCCTGATCTCAGTTCACTCCCCCGACATTTCTAAAGAGAAGGTCCACCATGAAGGGGAGTTCTTGCGCCGAAAAGCTCCTGGGATCGCTCACCACCCATTCCGATCTCGACCCCGATGCCATCCGCGCCCTCCTCAGAGCCACTCGACTTCTCGGCCTGAGCTTGGGAACCCAGCTCGCCCGGTACCGAAACTCGGGTGAACCCCTTCAGATGGCGTTTGCCGACGTGCGGCGGCTCGTTCTGGTGGCGCGCGGTTACGAAACCGTGTCCCGAATCGTATCCGAGCGGTGGCACAAGGTACCGGAGAGAAGGCGCCCTCATTACACGCCGCATCTCAGATTCCATATCCTCGAACTCAAGTCCCTTCTTGGGCTTTCCCAAAGAGAAACGGCCCAGCTCTTTGCGATCTCGGCAAACACGGTGGCCCGATGGGAGCAAGAAGTGGCGGCGAATCTCGGAAAGCAAACCGTGGGCTCCCTAGTGAAACCGAACCCACCGGTCCGGCGCTATGCCGACGTCGTCCGCCACTTGGTCCAGACGATGAGATCTGCCGGTTTCGGTGGCTGCCGACAGATCGCTCAGACGCTTGCTCGTGCCGGCTGGAAAATCTGCAAGCGCTCCGTCGGCAGAATCTTCAAAGAAAAGCCGCCCAAGCCACGGATTCCTAAGACAACGCAGGGTCAGCCCGAGCTCTCCGCGCTCGCTACTCAAACCACACCTGGATGGCCGACGTCACCACCATCCCCAGCCTCTTTCGATTGTTCTCCTTCAAGCTCGTTGTCGTCCTCGATGTCTTCTCGCGTATGCCGCTCGCCGCCAAAGTCTTCTGGAAAGAACCGAGTGCCCGACAGGTGGGCCGGCTGATTCAACGGGCCGCGCTTCGTTTCGGCCCGCCACGACACTTCGTCTCCGATAAGGGACGACAGTTCACCGCCAACCGGTTTCAGAAGAAGCTGCAACGGCTCGGCACCCGGCAACGCTTTGGGGCAGTCGGCAAATACGGTTCCATATACATCATCGTAAGAGTTTGGAGAACCCTCAATGACATATTGTTCCTGCTCTCGTTAAAACCACTAACC
>JBOGJF010000728.1:0-4933 GCA_050747785.1 Vicinamibacteria bacterium | reverse complement strand
GCACCATGATGACCCGCAGAGAATAGTAGGCGCCCACGACGGCATTCATGACCGCGACCAGAACCAGCGCGACGTGACCCTCCGAGATCGCCGCGCTCAGCACGTAGAACTTTCCCACGAACCCGACCGTCATCGGGATCCCCGCCAGGGAGAGCATGAAAAGGCTCATGGCCACACCGGGCAACGGGTATTTCCAGCCCAGCCCTCCCCATTCGCGAACGGACGAGTTCGCCTCGCCGCGTTTTCCGAGCGCCACGGCGACCGCGAAGGCTCCCAGGGTCATGAAGGAGTAGCCCAGGAGGTAGAACAGCACCGCGGATCGCCCCGCCACACCACCGGCGACGACCCCCACGAGCAGATAGCCGGCGTGCGCCACGCCCGAGTACGCGAGAAGCCGCTTGAAATCATCCTGCACGATCGCCAGAAGGTTACCGACCGTCATGGCAAGCACCGCCAGGATCGAGAGAACCGCAGTCCATTCGTCGGTTAGAGACAAAAGCGTCCCCGTGATGCGAAGCAACGCGCCGAGGGCCGCCGCCTTCACCGCCACGGCCATGAACGCGCTGACCATCACGGGCGCTCCTTCGTACACATCGGGAGCCCACATGTGAAACGGTACTGCCGCCACGGTGTAGACGAGACCCACCAGAAGGAGCCCCAAGGCAGCCAGGGGAAGAAGCCCCAGATCGTCTCCCCTCGTCGAGATTGCCATCAGCGCGCTTTCGATTCTCGCGAGATCGGCGCGGCCGGCCACGACGTGGAAGAGGGCGATGCCGTATAGGAAGAAAGCCGAGGCGGTGGCTCCGTAGAAGAAGTACTTGAGAGACGCCTCGATCGAAGGGGGCCGATCGCGCCTCGAGCCGGCAAGCGCGTACACACCGACCGACATCGCCTCGAGCCCGACAAACATCACCGCCAGGTGGCGGCTCGAGACCAGGAGCAACATGCCCGCCGCGGACAGGAGAAGCAGCACGTAAAACCCCGGCCCCTCGGGCCTCTGTCGAGCGAGCGACTCTTTCGCCACCGGGATGGTGAGTAACAAGACCATCAAGACCACGAGACTCAGAAAGAGACTGAACGCATCCGCATCCAGCCATTCGAGCGCGCGCATTCGATGGCCCCATATCCGGAGGCAGGCCAGCGTACACGCGAAGACGCCGAGCCAAGCGATCCCCGCCGAAGCCGCGCGAGTACCGGAGCCTCTACCCGCGCCTCCGACCGCGATGACCGCGGCGGTCGCGACCAGAATGAGGAAGGGTGCGAGCGCTCCCATCCCTACTCCTCCAGCACGCCAACCGGCGCGACGGGTAGGATCGCCTCCGCTGTACCGTCCAACATGCGAAGGAATCCCCCGGGAGCCAATCCCATCCAGAAAATCAAGATCACGATAGGGAGAAGGATGACGCTCTCCCGCCGAGTCAGATCCTGAAGCCCGTCTTGGGTGGCGTTCGGGCTCCTTTCACTGCCGCGGGGCCCCACCCCATCCCGATCATCATGGCTCCCTCGCTCCTCGCTCGGGAGCTTCCATGGGCTGACGGCTCCGGCTCGCCCTCCGGTGACTTCGCGCCTGCGGGCGGGTTGAGGACTCTCCCCCAGCATGACGCGCTTGTACATCCACAGCAGGTACCCCGCTACCAAAACGACGCCGAAGCCGGCGGCGACCGCGAAAGACGGGGCGGTCTGGAAAGCGCCCAGAAGGATCAAGAGCTCGCCGACGAAACCGTTGAGGCCGGGAAGCCCCATGGAAGAAAGGAGCACGATCAAGAACACCCCGGCAAACCGGGGCATGCTCGCCTTGAGGCCTCCCAGGTCCTCGATGAGGTAGGTTTGCCGGCGCTCGTGGATCATCCCCACCAGAAGGAAGAGTGCCCCGGTGGTGATGCCGTGACTCACCATTTGATAAATAGCACCCTCCACGCCGGCGACGTCGAACGAAAAGATACCGAGAGCGACGAACCCGAGCTGACTCACGCTGGAATAGGCGACCAGCCGCTTCACATCCCGCTGGACCATCGCCACCAGCGCTCCGTAGAGAATGCCGATGACCGCAATCGTCAGAATGGCGGGCGCAAACGCGCGTGCCCCCTCCGGGAACAATGGGACGGCGAACCGCAGGAGCCCGTATGCGCCCAGTTTGAGAAGGACTCCCGCCAGGATGACGCTACCGCCGGTGGGAGCTTCACTGTGCGCGTCGGGAAGCCAGGCGTGCAGGGGAAAAAGCGGGATCTTGACCGCGCAGCCGACGAAGAAAGCCAGGAAGAGCCAGCGCTGGAGCTCGTCGCTCATCACCAAGCCTTGCCAAGTCCGTAAGTCGAAGCTCGGTGTCCCGGCTTGAACGTTATGAAGCTCGTAGCAGACGAGTATCCCCACCAGGAAGAAGATGCTCCCGCCCATCGTGAACAGGAAAAACTTGGTGGCCGCCTCCACGCGGCGGCGTCCGCCCCACACTCCAATGAGGAGAAAGGCTGGGACCAGCAGCGCTTCCCAGAGCACGTAGAAAAGAAAGACGTCCACCGCCAGGAAGACGCCGATCAAGAACGACTCCAAGACGAGTAAGACGGCATAGAAAGCGCTGACTTTCTCCTGGACGGACTCCCAGCTCGCCAGCACGGAGAGTGGGGTCAGAACGGCCGTCAACGACACCAAGAGAAGACTCACGCCATCGACCCCGATCAGATAGCTGATCCCGAAGCTCGGGATCCACGGCACGGACTCGACGAGCTGATAAGACGCCACCGTGGAGTCGAATCGGGCCCACACGAGGAGCGAGAGTGCAAAGGTGCCAAGAGAAAACACCAGAGCAAGGCGGCGTGGCCACCCCGGCCATCGGCTACCGATGCCGATCACGGCGGAGCCGATTAACGGCAGGAGGATGAGAAAAGTCAGGATGCCCATCGCGCCCTTAGCATCATCCACGCGAGGATCGCCACTACACCCACGAGCAGGACAAAGAGGTAGAACCTCAGGTTGCCGCTCTGAAAGAGTCTCAGCCCTTCGCCTCCCGCCCGGATGAGGCGGGCCGATCCGTGAAAGCCGCGGTCGATGACCGTGCGATCCACACCTCGCCACAATATGGAACGGCCGAGAAAAAGCAGCGGGCGGACCAGCGCTCGGTCACATAGCGCATCCACGCCCAATCCGCTTCGGAGCCATCGCCATGGTGACTCCAGGCGGACAGCCTCCTCCGCGGCGGGGCGCGAGGCGCTCGCTTCGTCCCGGTAGACGCGTCTAGCCAAGAGGAGTCCCGACGCCGCGATCACGACGTTTAGAAGCACCAAGGTTCCTTCGACGGTAAGCGACGCCGCCTCTTGGTTGTTGGCCGTCGGCGTGGACGCCAGGAAACCCGCGATCGCGCTGTAATGCGGGATCCCGATGAATCCGATCCCCGCCGAGACCACAGCGAGAACAAGGAGTGGCCAAGTGCCAGGAAGCTCGCTCGACGGCCCCGTCTCCTTCGCGCTTCCCCGAAAGCGTCCTCCGAAAACTAGCATCCAGAGACGGCCCATGTAGAGAGCCGTCAGGAAGGCCGCGACGACGCCCGTTCCCCACGTCAGGAGGTCCCGATCGCGGAACGCGCTCCAGAGGACTTCAGTCTCGCTAAAGAAACCGGCGAAAGGCGGGACGGCGGTGAGGCCGAGCGTCGCGATCACGAAGGTGCGATAGGTGACGGGGAGCTTCTCCTTGAGCCCTCCCATCCCGCGAACGTCGGTGCGACCCGCCATCGCATGCATCACGCTGCCCGCACAGAGAAAGAGCAAGGCCTTACTAAAGGCGTGGGTCACGAGATGAAAAACCGCCGCCCCAAAGGCTCCAACGCCACACGCCATGAACATGCACCCCACCTGCGATACGGTCGAATAGGCGAGGGCTCGCCGCAAGTCGTCTTGGGCGAGAGCCAGCGCCGCGGCGGAAAGAGCCGTGACCGCACCGAATGCGCCCACCAGGCCGAGAGCGAGAGGAGACTCCGCAAACAACGGCGCGGTGCGGGCGACCAGGTAGACTCCCGCGGTCACGATGGTGGCGCTTTGAATGAGGGCGGAGGCCGGCGGCGGCCCCTCGACCGTGTCGAGGAGCCACACGTGGAAAGGAATCTGGGCGGACTTGGCGATCGCTCCAACCAAGACCAGGATGCCTATGATGCCGAGCGCAGTCGCGTCCTTAGTAGGCGCTAAAGGCAGGAGCTCTTGAAAGCTCACCGTTCCGAAAACCACGAAGGTCATGAGAATACCGCCGAGCAGCGCGACATCCCCAAAGCGGTCGACGATGAACGCCTTCATGCCGACGTCGATCGCCGACGTCTTCTGGCCCCTATAGCCGACGAGTAAATAGCAACAGAGCCCCACGCCCTCCCACCCCAGGAAGAGGACGAGGAGATTCTCGGCCAGCACCAACAACAGCATGAAGGCAGTGAGCAGATTGAGGTAGGCGAAATACCGGTGGACCTCGTGCTCCCTCTGCAGGTAGCCAATCGAATAGACGTGCACCAAGAATCCGACGCTCGTGATCACGAGGGTCATGACCGAGGCTAGAGGATCGAGCACCAATGCCGCGGAAGCGCGGAAGGAAGCCAGCGAGATCCACTCGAAGAGCTCGACCTTGACCGCGCGCGCGTCGGGCGGGCCTCCCGCTATCTCGGCAAAGCCTAGCGCTGCCAACACGAAGCAAACGCACAGGGCCCCCGACGCAAGCCTTCCCGCCGCCCGACGTCCAAGGGAACCACCGAACCATGCCAGGACGAGCGCGGAGAGCGCCGGAACGAGGGGAATCAAGGGAAGCAACCGGGAGGCCATGCTCACGCGGGCTTGCTCCTCAGTACCTCAGCAGATTCTGATCGTCGACGTCGAGGGACGCCCTCCCGCGATACACGGCGACGAGGATGCCCAGTCCAACCAGGGCTTCGGCGGTAGCCACGACGATGACCAGGAACGCGAGT
>JBOGJF010000727.1:0-8640 GCA_050747785.1 Vicinamibacteria bacterium | reverse complement strand
ACGGACTCCCGTCAAGTTAGCACCTTCGAGGCGAGCTCCCATGAGGAGGCACGCGCTCATGTCGGCGCCTCTGAGGTCCGCCGCGGGGAAGAGGGTCTCTCGCAAGTCGGCTCCCGCCAGGTTGGCGTCTTGGAGATTGGCTTCCCGAAGATTGATGACGCTCGCCTGGGCCCGCCGCAGGTCTGCCTTCATGAGCTTCGCTCGAATCAGCTTGGAGCCGGTGAGCTGTGATCGACTCAGGTTCGCTTCGCTGAGATCCGCGTCGGAGAGGTTGGCTTCCAAGAGGCGAGCTTCCTCGAGATCGGCGCCTCTCAGATCGGCGCCCGTTAGATCCGCTCTCGTGAAGTTGGCGCTCTTGAGGCTGGCTCGTACCAGGTTGGCCCCGGCGAGCTTCGCGCGGACGAGGTTGGCGGCATCGAGGTCGGGAACGATCTCCGGGTGCTGATCCCTCCACTCGTTCCAGCGAGCCACGCCCTGCCGGATGCAATCGAGATGTTCTGGATTCGGCATCGTTTCGTCCGCCAATAGTGTGTATTAGTGCCGTGGGAACCCCACCCCCACGGCTGGCGCTGTTGGCGGCGCATTCGCGCCGGGCTCGCTCCGCTCGCGCAGGCTGACCAGTTTCTCAGCGGCCTGCTAGATAGTCTCAGAAGCGGCACCTCCGGGCAAGGTCGAGGACGTGTCGATCGAATACGTAATCGTGATTCACAAAATTGGACCCGAGAAGCGGGTTTCTTGGTCTGGTGATTCAAGGAATTTGAGGTCGCTGCACGATGGGACATCGTCGCAGACGCTGGATCCACGGCGCGAGGATGCGCGATGAAAATCTGAGGAAAAGGTTTCCCAAAGCTGATTACTCGCGGAGCGCTTTCTGCTAAGGCTAGGTTCGGTGGGGAGCGGTGACCGTCGCAAGTCACCAAGCGTAAGGAGAGCCAATGAGCCTGGGCAGACTGATTCTACTCCTCGCCGTGCTGACGCGGGCGACCGGCATGGCGAGTGCGGACGATGACACCAAGGCCGGATCGCTGGCGGCGCCGCGACTGCTCGTGGTGTGGCACGACGCTCATCGCTTGTACCACGGCACGCATACCGAAGTAGCCCGCGAGGTCCAGTCCCTCTTCGATCCCCTGGAGCTTCAGATGCATTGGCAGCCGGCCAAGCGATTCGACCCGCCGTTGGACGAGAGAACCATTCTGCTGAGGATCGTCCTCATGCCGTCGGATCCCGCGGGGCCAGGCTGGGGACTGGGAGGCGACGTCATGGGGGCGGTGCTTCCCGGAAACGGGCGTGCCCGGTCGGTTTACGTGTTCTACCCCACGTTGGTGCGGGGATTGAAGCTCAAGCCTCGAGAGGGCCGTCTTCCCGATCTCAACGAACGTAAGCTCCTTGAGAAAGCGCTGGGTCGCGTCGTGGCGCACGAGATGGTGCACGCCTTAGCGCCCGACGTTCGACATGCGAAATACGGTCTCATGCAGCCGAGCGTCACGCGCTCGTTCCTGGCTAGTCATGACGTTGTCGTTTCGGAGCCGCTGCGCCAAGCCTTTCTCGCTGGGGTGGTGCGGATTCTGTCGTCGACTTCTGGCTCGGTGGCCTCGGGCGCCGTGGATCGGGGCACACCGCGAGTCATGCGACATGCCCCGGACCTTGCCCCGGGAGCCGATGGCAACTAGGGTTTGCTTTGAGGCTCACTGTAAAGAATCGTCCCTGCGTGTAAACATCCTGTAGACAGATTGAGACCATCAACGTGGCGATTCGTGCCCGATCGATGACCCGTGCGGGCGATCGGGCCCTCAGGCTGCGTGGCACAGCGGAGTTAGGACCCACCACTTCACTTTTCCCCGCTGGCACAACGTTTGCAGCCATGGTCGCGGTGTGTAAGATGATCGGTAGCCTCCGTGCTCGGTTCTTTCCGTCCGGTCGCGAGGAGGGTTGGCACCATTGGAAGGTGACTTTCGAGTCGGCGCCTGGCTCGTTCAGCCGAACCTGAACACGATTCTCGACGGCGAGCGCGAAGTCAAGCTCGAGCCCAAGGCCATGGAAGTACTGGCCTACCTTGCGAAGCACTCTGGCAAGGTCCTACCGAAGTCCAAGATCATCGAGGAGATCTGGACCGGCAGCTTCGTCACCGAAGAAGTGCTCACGAACTCCATCTGGGAGCTGCGCAAGGCCCTGGGTGACGACGCGAAGAATCCGACCTACATTCAGACGGTGCCGCGGCGCGGCTACCGTCTCATCGCAACCGTCACTCATCGGCCTGACTCGGGGGAGCTGTCTGTGTCGAGCCTACCTCGGAACAGCGCCTTCATGGAGCGACACGCTGATCCGCCTGCTCCGGTTACGGAGCTCTGGAATACGGTGAGTTTCTGGCAAGCCGGTCACGTTGCCGACCGCGCGACATCCAACGCCTTTCCCCGTTGGCGCATCGCTGCCCTGGCGGGCTTGGCCGCGGTCGTCTTGGCGCTCGCGAGCTGGCTCCTACTGAGTGACCGCTTTCCCTTTCCTGGCGCGACTCGACCCAAGCCCCCAACCGCGGTCGCGATCATGCATTTCGAGAACCACATCGACTCCGAGGAGTACGCGTGGCTATCCGGGGGAGTACCGAGCATGTTGCGTTCGGGCCTTGCCGGCGTATCCGGACTTCGCGTCATGAGCAGCGAGAAGGTCCAAGGAGTCGTCCGACAGATTCGTGGCGAGCAGGGAAACAAGCAGCTCGACGAGAGTCTCTTTCCTGAGATCGCGCGCCGATCCGGTGCAAGCTACTTCCTGGCTGGGAGCATCGTCAAGTCGGGTGCGGAGATTCGCGTCGACACGCAGCTCGAGGGCGTCTCGGACGGCCGTATCGTGGCGGCTCATACGGCCCGGGGCACCGACGTCCTCGCGTTGGCCGACGAGCTCGCAGGGGAGATGGGTCGAAGTCTCGAGCTCGGTGAGCCGTTGCCGAAGATCCGGGCCGCCGAGTTGGCGGGCTCGCTCGATGCTTACCGGCTCTACACGGAGGGTATCGAGGCTCGCACGCAGCTGCTCCTGGGCAGGGCCGAGCGACTGTTGCTCGAGGCCGCCTCCATCGATCCGGCGTTCGCCATGGCCTATTGGGAGCTGCACAAGGTCGCTTTGGTTCGTCACGACTCCGTGGCGGCGGAGCAATATCTCGATCGGGCCCTCGCCAACCGCGAGCGATTGCCCGAGCCGCACCGCCGACTGGCGTCGGCCAGCGAGCTCCTCAATCGCGGTGAGCGGGCCGAGGCCGCGCGACTCCTCGAGGAGATCCTGGCGCAGCATCCCGACGAGGAGTACGCGTATGTGCTCCTCGCGAACATGCATCTCGCATCGAACGAGGTGGAGAAGGGGCTGGCGGTGCTCGCCGGCGGGATCCAATCGGTGCCCGATTCGGGGCTCATCCGCTCCTACTATGGCCACGGCATGCTGCGCAGCGGGCGTTATCCGGAAGCCATCCGTCAGTTCGAGAGCTACGCTCAGTTGTATCCGGACGACGACACTCCCTATTGTCGATTGGGAGAGGCCTACCTCGTTTCCGGTATGCCGGAGCGGGCTCTCGAAGAATACTCCCGAGCACCCAGCACGGACGACACGTTCTCGGCATCGAGCTTCGGGCGGGCTTGGTCGAGTGCCGTGATGGGCCAATACGATCGCGCGCTCGAGGAGATCGACAGGACGCTCGGCATGCCGGGGGGGCCGGGTCCCTACCCGCTCATGGTCCGCTCCTTCTTTCTCTCGCGAGTGGGACGATATCGTGAGGCGCAGGAAGATATGCAAGAGGGGATTCGCCTGGCCCACCAGAAACAAGACGATTTGTTCGAGAGCCGCGCGTATCTTCTGAGCGCCATGCTCGCCATCGAGAAGGAAGCTTACGCTCAAGCGCTCACGCACACCGACCGAGCCATCGCGCTTCTTCCGGGTTTGAGCGGCGGGGCAAGGCAAGAGGTTCTCATGTTGTCGAGTCTCTTCGCGGGGATCGCCCAGGCACGCAGCGGCGGCCATCAAGCCGCGACACGGCATCTCGACTCGTTGAGGGCCCTCTACGACCGGCAAGATCCTGGCGAGAACTGGTGGTTTCACTTGCTCCGCGGGGAGATCGCTCTGGCGCAAGGAGATGACGACGCGGCGGAGCAGGCATTCTCGGAAGGCGAGCCCGAGCTGAAGATCGGGTTCTCGAGTGCGTCGCTCTTCGGCAGCATCGCGGCCAATCTGCCCTTTCGGGACGGGCTGGCCAGGACGAAGAAGCGGAACGGAGACCTGTCGGGGGCGATACGGGCGTACCGTAAGCTGCTGATGCCCGACATTACGCAACGGTGGACTGGAGTCATGGAACCTCTCCACGTTCTCGAGCTCGCTCGGCTGCTCGCCCAGCAAGGCAATCTGGTCGCCGCCAAGCAACAGTACGAGCGGTTTCTCGGACTGTGGAGTCATGCCGACGTCGATTCACGGCACCTCGCCGAAGCCCGTCGTTTTCTGAGCGAGTAGCGCCGTCTGGCTAGCTCCCCTCAACGCAACCACATATTTTGACGGCCAACAGGGAGTGCGGACCCGTCTGGCTAGCTCCCCTCAACGCAACCACATTTTGACGGCCAACAGGCGCATCAGCCTGCTTATGTCACGATTCAATCTCTTTTCGTCGCGAAACGGTTTAGAATCGAGCCCGTCCTTCACCCGGGACGACACGCGCTCTCAACCGGTCCCGCAAGCCAATCGGGGAGGTACACGTTGGAGCTGGTTTCTCTCATCGTCGCGGCGGGGCTCGTTTTGCTCACCGGGCCGGTTCTGGGCCTCATCGCGCTGATTCGAATCGCCCATCTGGGGCGTCGATCGCAAGCGCCCCGAGCGTCGAGCGTCGAAGCCCGGCTCGACGTGTTGGAGAGAGAGATCGGGGAGTTGCGTCAACGGCTCGCGGTCCTCGGAGATCGTCCGGGATCGCACGCCGCGGCCTCTTCCGTGGGAGTGTCTTCCGCGGCAAGCAGCGTTGTGGACGAGACTCCGGTGTCGTTCGCCCCGCCAAGCCCGCGCCCCCGAGAGACGCGTGCCCGCGCAACCCGTATCCTTTCCCAAGGGGGGCTGGATCTCGAAGCGCTCATCGCGGGACGATGGTTGAATCGAGTTGGCATCGTCGCTCTGCTCCTTGCCGCCGGTTTTTTTCTCAAGTACGCCTTCGACAACGCGTGGATCGGACCGCGCGGGCAAGTTGCGCTCGGTCTGTTCTCGGGCACGGCGCTCCTCGTTTACAGCCAATGGCTGTTGCGGAGAGGCTATGGCTATTTTTCCGGCGGCATGGCGGGACTGGCGGCGGGAGTGCTCTATCTTTCTTTGTATGCCGCCTGGAGCTTCTACCAGCTCGTGCCCCAACCGGTTGCGTTCTTCGGAATGATCGTCGTGACGGGCACGATGGTCGCGCTCGCTTTGGGAAGAGACTCGCAACCGCTGGCGCTTCTCGCTCTCATTGGCGGACTCCTCACTCCCATCTTGCTCAGTACCGGGAGAGACGCGCAGATCCCGCTCTTCGTCTATCTGGCGGTGCTCAATGCCGGGCTCCTGGTCCTCGGGCGCTCCCGAGCCTGGCACAGTCTGGAGTTGGTTGCTTTCGCCGGCACGGTCATCTACTACTGGGCCTGGATCGAAGAGTTCTACAGCGCCTCCAAGCTGGGTCGGACCGGGTCCTTTGCCACGCTCTTCTTCGCGGAGTTCACGGCCTTCGCGATCGTCCAGGCACGGCAGCTCAGCAGGATCCCGAAGGCGCACATCTTCTTGCTCCTCGCGAATGCGGCTTCCTTTCTCATCGCTTTGCAGTACCTGCTCTATCGCGATCATCGCTGGGCACTCACCGTAGCGGTCCTGGCGATCGCCGCCTTGCACCTGACCGCGATGAAATGGCTTCCCCCGGCCAAGCCGGGCGAGCGTTCCGTGGCGCGCTTGTTGCTCGCCGGCCTCGCCCTCACCTTCGTCACGCTGGCGATACCGATTCGCCTGGAGGGCCAATGGATCGCAATCGCTTGGGCGGTCGAGGGGGCGGCGCTCGTTTGGAGTGGCTTTCAGGCTAACGTACGCCTGCTGCGGTGGGCGGGAATCTTGCTCTTGGGAGGCGCCGCGGCGGACTTGGTTCTTCTCGAGACCGCGGTCGGCTCGTTCCTGTGGAACCCACGATTCATGAGCTATGCGCTCGTCGTGGCATGTCTCGCGACGTCCTTCGTACTCTCGCGACGCTATCCGGATGTCATGTCGGCGGGAGAGCGCCAGGCATTCGGCATCATTGGAATGGCGGCCAACTTCCTCCTGCTTTATTCGCTCTCGCTCGAAGTTTGGGAGTTGTTCGCACGAATGTACTTGAATCTCGGCGCGGATACGAGATTGACACAGCAGCTCGCGCTCTCTCTGTTGTGGGCGGTCTATGCGACGGCGCTCATGTTATGGGGCTTTCGCAGCCGTAGTCCGGCTCTTCGCTGGTCAAGCCTCGCGCTCTTTGCCGCGGTCGTGGTCAAGGTGTTCCTCTACGATCTCTCCTTTCTGGAACGCGCCTATCGGATTGCGTCGTTTACCGTCCTCGGGGTCTTGCTGGTCCTGGTATCTTTCTTCTATCAGCAAAGAGTCGCCTCCGAACGGCGTGGGGATCCGCCTTCCTAGCTGTCATGAAGAGACTGATCCTGTGCGTGGTGTTGCCGCTCGCTCTCATCGGGGTGGCGCCGGCACGTGCCCAGCTCGAGGAGACCTGGACGCACTGGAGGTACTTTCGACCCATCGACGTCGTCACGGCGACCAAGCCGCGGCTCGTTCGAGTGACTCTGCCGATCGAGATCTACGGCAGGGCGCAGACGAGCTTGGCCGATCTCCGGGTCATTCGAGAGGACGGCGCGGAGGTGCCTTTCGTTCTCCACGCTCGGGTCGGCAAAGAGGAACGGCAATGGAGACCCGCGGAGATTGCCGACCTCGGTTTCGTTCCGGGTGAGCACACGGAGATCGTGATCGACGTCGGCTCGGGTCACGACGCCCATAACGCGCTCGAGATCCAGACCGGAGTCAACGAGTTCTTCTCCTGGGTCGATGTCGCGGCCAGCGACGATGCCGAGGATTGGCGGATTCTGAACGAGAAGGCACCCATCTACCGCTACGAAGACACCGGGGAAGGCAATACGGTGGTCTCCTATCCGGATACCCAGGCGCGTTGGCTGCGGGTCAGGGTCTTGCAGCCGGAAAGACGTTTCGCGGTCTACGGCTGCCGGGTTGCCTACGAGCTCGTCGAGAAACCCGAGCTCGTGAGCCTTCCTGGTCGGCTTCAACCCGATCCCGCCATCGAGCCCAAAGAGAGTCGTTGGCAGGTGGATCTTGGCGTCGAGAATGTGCCGGGTGCGTCGGTGCGTTTCGAGGCCGTGCAGCCCGAGTTCCACCGTACGGTTCGTGTCCACACGAGCTCGGACCAGCAGGATTGGCAAGAGGTGGGCCGGGGGGACATCTATCGTTACCCGAATCCGCAATCCGATGACCGAGAGCCCGAGATCCGGACCTCCCTCCAGGTGCGGTTCCTCGAGGCGCGAGCTCGCCACTGGCGGGTTTCCGTGCTCAATCGCAACGATGTCCCGGTTCAGGATTTGACGCCCACGCTCGAAGGGTCTCCCCGCCACGTGCTCTTCCGTCAGGAGCCCGGAGCCGTCTACCGGCTGCTCTATGGCAATCCACGGGTAGCGGCACCCGAGTACGATCTGGCACGGCTCACTCCGAAAGAAGAGCTCGAACGAGCGGTGCCGCTAGCGGTTGGAAGCGAGGTGGCCAACGTGGGCTACCTCAGCCCGGAGCCGTGGAGCGAGCGCCATCCGGCCTTGCTGTGGCTTGCGCTCGCGGTGGCGGTGGCCGTGCTCGGTTTGCTCGCTTTGCGCGCGCTAAGATAGCTTCGGCCCTTGAGATGACGATATGAGTCCATACGAGCCCTGAAGGCCATTTGGACGACCAACCCCGTGGAGTTCAAGGGCGAGTACGTCCGCATCCCCAAGTCCATCATCGAGCCCAAGCCGATACAGAAGCCCCATCCGCCCGTCTATATGGCGGTCCTACGTTCCAAGCTCGCTTCAGCGCAGGCTGACTCGTATTTCCACAGCCTGCTATAGTCGAAAGCGGAGCCCCAGGCTGAACGTACCGAGATCCTGCTTGAGCTGAATCTCGGTGCCCGGAATCTCGAGTATGCTGCTCCGGTTGGTTTGGGTGAAGGCGTAGACCGCGCTCCCCACGAGGTCGACGGATTCGGTCAAGGCGACGGTCACTCCGCCCGACACCGAGTTAGTGTTGATGGCCGGCAGCTGGATGTTGAAGAACGTCGACCCCTGCGGAATGGGATTCTGGTTGTAGAGATAGCCGGCCTGCGCGGAGACGAAGTCGTTGACGCGGTAGTGGGCCCCGACCGCGAAGGCCCAGATGCTCCGCCAGCCGAGACCATCATTTTCCGGACTATCGCCGAAGAGATCCGCGTTGCCATAGTCGAACCGCCGCGCGTCGACGGCGATGAGCGTGCGTTCGTTGAATTGGTAACCTACGCCCAATGAGAGAATCGAGGGAAGCGCGAAGTCGGCCTCGAGATCCTTGGCCGTTCCATTCGTGGTTTTCGAATTATATTTGAACGTCTCGAACCATTGCTCGGTCTTGAAG
>JBOGJF010000726.1:0-1926 GCA_050747785.1 Vicinamibacteria bacterium | reverse complement strand
TAACGACGGTGATCGACTCCAGCGAGACAACGGTAATAAGTATCGAGATGTGAGAGCCCTTCTCGTGGTAGTAAACAACCTGGGTGTCTTGCTATTGAGCGGTTTCCTAGCCTCCGCCCAACAACAGGGAAATGCGCTCGAAGAAGGAATCCACCTTTACTGGAACGGAGAGTACGAGAGAACGATAGAGGTGCTCTCCTCCGAATCCTCGACCGATATGGGCGGAGGAGAGCGAGTGGAGCTCCTTCGCTACTTGGCGCTGAGCCACATCGCCCTGGGCGATCACATCGAAGCGCAGGCGCAATTCATCCGTCTCCTGACGATCGATCCGGGATACCGTCTCGATCCCTCGCTGGTGTCTCCCAAGGTTATCGACTTGTTCGAAAAGTCCAAGAAAGATCGGATCGGGGAACTTTTCGCGCAAGGGAAAGCCAGCTACTACGGGATGCAATACGAAGAAGCTATCGAGACCATGAACGAGATTCTTCTCATGGATCCTCAATACCAATTAGCCGAAGAGTACCGGCAGCTATCGGCAGAACAGATATCTCTCGGAGAGAAAGCGGCCACGATCGAAACAGGAGCGCGGGCGCCGGCGGAGGAATCGGAGACCGTCGAGGAGCCTGAAGACAAGATCTACTATGTGACCAGCGAGATCGACCCGCCTGTTTTGGTCGCCAGGACGAATCCCGAATACCCATTTCTTGACAGGCAAGTCCGGCTCAAGGGCACGGTTGTCCTTGCGATCGTGATTGAGCGAGACGGCGCGATCGGAGAGGTAAGAGTCGTGCGTTCGCTCAACGAGCGGATGGATGAAGCTGCTCTTTCGGCGGTCAAGAAGTGGAGGTATAAGCCAGCTGTACTGAAGGGACAGCCGGTGGCGGTTCACGCGGTAGTCAGAGTGAATTTCGATTTGGACCAGCCATAGCCCGTCGGTCGCCTTTTTCATCAATCCATCGCTCTCCGACCGGCATGCCAGCGGGATGCGACCTGGTGGCGGCTATTGCCTCGGCGGCCGTGAGAGGGCTAGACTCGTGCCGTTTCAAAGGAGGAGTCTCATGGCGTCTTCCGGTCTCAATGTCAAGCAAATCATTCTGGTCCCCGCCGTCATCACCCTTGGTGTCACGTTGCTACGATTGGTGGGCGAGCTCAATCGATGGTCGCCGATGCTCTTTGGTCGCGAAGCGGGCGGAGGCGGATCGATCGTCGGGATCGCTTGGTTGGTCCCGATCTTTGGAGTTTACTTCGCTCTCAAGCTGGCCAGGATGGGCCACGCGCCCGCGAGCGGATGGAAGACGGCCGGGGTCTCGTTGCTCGCGGTAGCGGCCGCCGCGGCCGTGATCGTCGTCCTCTTTTCCATCTCGCAATCATTCACCGTTCAGATCGCGTCGGGCGTCCTCGCCGCCCTTACCGCCCTTTTTGTCATTCGCAAGACCTGGCCGGCTCTCTTCCGCACGCTCCTCGCGTACGGGTTTGCGGCCCGCATCCCGGTCGCCATTGTGATGCTCTTCGCCATCTACGGTGGGTGGGGAACGCACTACGAGCTCGGGCCCCCGGGCATGCCGGAGATGTCACCCTTCGTCAAGTGGATCGTGATCGGGTTGATCCCCCAAATGACGGCGTGGATCGCCTATACCGTCGTGTTCGGAAGCCTATTCGGTGGCATCGCGGCGGCCCTGGCGGGGAAGGGAGCTAAGCAAGCCTCCCAAGCCGCTTAAGAATTCTTATCTCCGGCGAAAAAACTTCTCGGATTGTCCGCGAGGAATGGACAGGGACTCCCAGTTTTCTGCTTCGAGGTGCTTGGCGAGGAAAACAATCTGACCCACGTGATACGCACAGTGAGTTAGTTGTCGTTGGATGGCTTCCAGGACCGAGTGATCTTCTCCGCGAATGGTGATCGTTCTCTCCAAATCGGAAGGCTGGAGC
>JBOGJF010000725.1:0-4010 GCA_050747785.1 Vicinamibacteria bacterium | reverse complement strand
GAATCATCCTGCTCGTCTATGAGGGGGGTACACTTCTCTACAACATCTGGTCTGCCGGAGTTCCGACTTCAAGCAGCACGAGCCCGGCCCACCTCCCGGCAGCCAATTCCCGCCCACTCCCGAACATTTACCACCTCATTTTCGATGCTTATCAAACCGATCTACTCGAGCACACCCTCACCGATGAAGCGAAGAAGGCTCTAGGCGGTTTCACCTATTTCCCCAACAACAAGGCCGAATGGTCGCAGACCTTCATGTCCCTTTCCGCCATCTTCGCGGGCCGGCGGTACGCCTACGATAGAACCATCAACAACTTCATGAGTCGGGCCTTTGACTCGGAGATCTGTGTTCTGTACTGGCTCAAGTCGCAACAGTATCAGACCCTTGCCTACGTCACGAACAATTGGGACAGCCGGGTTCGATACTTGGATCGAGTCGTTTATCACGGTGCGGCCGCCCGGGACGAGCTCCTCCCGCTGAACGAGGAGTCCTTCTGGAACGTGTGGCTCTACAGCAATACTCCTCCTGCACTCAAAAAGGCCGCCATGCGATCGAAGTGGTTTGGACACCTCACCGAGAAAGACTTGGAGAAACTCCAAGAGGGCCGGCTGCTACCGGCCACGGCACCGGTGACTTCCTATTTGGGTTTCAAGAGCCTGATGGCGACGGAAAAGGACCTATCGCCGTCCGGCCGCTACACCGTCGCACACGTGATCATCCCCCATTACCCACTCAGACTCCGAGCCGACTGCAGCTACAACCTAGGGTCGTCGGAAACCCATATCCTCGAACAGTCCCAGTGCGCGCTCAAGCTCATCCAGGAGTTCGTGCGGCTCCTCAAAGACTTGGGACGATTCGACGACTCCCTCATCATCATTCATGGTGACCATGGAGATACCTATCGCACCAAGAACGGGGAATTGACCGAGAACGCGCGCGCGCGGTCCCTGGACGCGGTGTTGTTGGTCAAACCAGTGGGGAAGACGGGTGAAGGCGAATTGGAAGTTCTGGAGACCAGAACGAGCCTCGCCGACATCCCAACGATTATCATGAACTCCGTCGCCGACGCGGGAACGCCCGGTCCGCATCTTCCTCCTTGGACACCTCAACGCTCCTTTGTGCCTTTCGTCAAGGGGGAGCAGATCGACTCCGCCGAGTTGATTTTGAATCGGCAAGGATTCGTGCTCGGTGAGGTGACCCACGCTACCAGCAAGTTGCCGACCGGTTCGGTACTCTCCCAACACCCGCCCGCCTACCAGGAGGGGGATGGCATCGAGGAAGTCTCCCTCGTGGTTTCATCGGGTCCGCCCGAGGGTCCCGATGTCATGCCGGATTTCGTGGGCCGAGACGTCTCCGAGGTTTCCGAATGGCTCGCTCGAAAGCACCTGCCGGCCTCCAGCATTCACCACGTCCCGCACGCCGTCGCTCCGATGGGTATGGTGGTTGCCCAGTCGCCCCAGCCCGGCCACAAGGCCGATGGCAGCGAGGAGATCCGCATCTATGTGAGCAGCAACAATCGATGAACGTATCCATCTCAAATAACAAGATGACCTTTCCAGTTCGGGCAGCGACGCTGGCATTGGCACCCTTGGCCATGGTGTGGATGACCGCCTGTCGTCCGGCGGGGGGTGACAACACTCCGGCGGCCGTCCCGGTGACGAATGTCTCCTCGCTATCCAATCGCCCGGTCATCAGCATCGTGTTCACACATCCCGCCGTGGCAGTCATCCAAACCCGGTACCGCCGGCCGCTGATGGATCATCTAACCGCGCACACGCCCTACATGGCTCGCGCACTGTTCCACAGCGATCCCGAAGCAACGGTGGGGATGCTCGAACAGCGATTGGCAGAGTTTTCCCACCTAGGGGTCGTGGACTACCTGGAGGCACGGGATCAGCTGGGCGCCGTTCCCTTGGCGAGGCCGCTCAACCGAGACGGCGAGCCGGTTTCTTACAGCGCCTTCGTCACCCCGCAGGCCAGCCCGCTCCGAAGCTTGGGCGATCTCAAGGGGCACTCCCTCGCACTAGGCTCCTACCATTCCACGCTCAGCCATCTCATCCCGCGGCACGAGCTGATTCGAGCCGGAGTACCCCTCGAGGAGCTCGGCTCCATCGAGTATCTCGAAAACGACGAGGCGATCGCTTCGGCCGTTCTGGAGGGACGTTTCGACGCCGGAGCGGTGGATGAGCTCGTCGCTCACCGCTATGAGGAAAAAGGACTGCGGGCTCTGCACGTTTCTGCTCCCGTTCCCAGCGCTCCCATTGTCGCCCGCGCCGAGCTGCCGCAGAGAGTCATTCAGACGGTGCGAGACGCCTTGTTGCTGCTCGACCTCGACGGGGCGAAGGACCGGGAGCATTGGGACGAAGACATCCGTTACGGTTTCGCTCCCGCATCCGCGGCTGACTACGAGCCCATCCGCAAGATCATGGAGACCTCCGGCCAGGGATGCCAGCGTTCCTGTCACTCAGCCGAGTGACCCTTTTCACCAACGGATGATGAGCCCCATCTCGTCCGAACACCGAGCAACCATCGGTCTCCTCGAACGCCTGCTTCCCACGCTCCTGTCGCTCGCTCCCACCCCCTTGCTGCTGTTCGTCTCGACTTCGAGTGACATCTACCTGAGGAACCAAAGCCTGCTGCAGTTTCAATACCGAGTCCTCGCACCGTTCGCGAAGCTATCCCTCGTCACCTTGATGGTTGGAATCCTATTGGCTGCTCTATCTAGGCACCATCGCGCGTTCCGCCCCGCGATGAGCGTCTACTATCTGACCGGCCCTGTCTTTCTGCTGTTCGCTTTTTTTCGCGGCCTTCAGGGTGTCCTGCCGGGCATACACGTTCTCTACGCGAATGCCATCGGTCTAGCCTTCTGGCCGATCCTACTTCTTATTGGGACGGCGGTTTTGAACCGCCGGCTGCATACTCCGTCGGTCGTTCGAACCTTTGCGGTTTTCGGGATGATTCTGCTTGCCTACGAGGGAGGAGCGCTCCTCTACCACATCTGGTTCCTGACTCCTCGAACCACCTCGAGCAAAGCGGACCTCAGGCGGCCGCCCCCCAGAGACTCCCAAACACTCCCCAACATCTACCACTTCGTCTTCGATGCGTATCAAACGGACTTGCTCGAGCACACTCTGTCCGATGAAACGCAAAGGGCCCTGGGTGGATTTACTTTCTTTTCCAACAACAAGGCGGAGTGGGGATGGACGCCGATGTCTTTCGGAACGTTCCTTTCCGGCAGAGATTACTTCTACGACCGCACCAGCGCAGAGTTCGTCAGCGGGGCGTTTGATTCCAAGGCTTCCTTTCTGTACTGGCTCAAGTCCCTCGGTTACCAGACGGTGGCCTTCGTTCCCGGAGGCTGGATCGGTAAGGACACCTTCTTCGATCGTTTGATCTCCCACGACGATGCGGCAAAGGATGATCTACTTCCTCTCAACACCGAGGCCTTTTGGAACCTGTGGCTCTACAGCAGCACTCCGGCCGCGCTCAGGAATGCGGTCGAGCGGCGGCATTGGTTCGCGGGGCTCACCGAGGAGGACATGAACCTCCTCGAGAACGGGAGATTGCTGCCCTCCTCATCACCCGTGACCTCATATCTTGGATTCGAGCGAATGATGGAAGCCGAGAGGGATCTCTACCCGACCGGCCGCTACACGATGGTGCACGTCATCATCCCCCACTACCCGCTCAAACTGAAAGCCGACTGCAGCTATAGCGTCGGGTCCGCGACGACCGAAGCCAGCGAACAAGCTCAATGCGCCCTCAAGTTGATTTTGGACTTTACCAATCTTCTGAAAGACCTGGGACGTTTCGACGACTCGCTGATTCTAATCCACGGCGATCACGGAGGACCGTATCGGACGGAGAACGAACGACTAGTTATCATGGGCCGCAACCGTTCTCTGGATGCGGTGCTCTTGGTCAAACCGATGGGAGCTTCGGCTCGCGAAAAACTCCAAATCTTGGATTCGAGAACGAGCCTCTTGATCATTCCCAGCATCATCATGAGC
>JBOGJF010000724.1:0-1849 GCA_050747785.1 Vicinamibacteria bacterium | reverse complement strand
CGCAACATGGTCATGAAGAAAGATCCTTTCTCGGACGACCATCGCAAATCCGTCTATCGAGAGGTGGAGGAAGCTCTCCAGCGGGGAGAAGCGGTGGCCTTGGTCACCATCCTCGAATCGAAGGGCTCGACACCGCAGAAGGCCGGAGCGAAGATGGTCGTTTCACGCGACGGCCGTTTGCGGGGCACCGTCGGGGGCGGGTGCGTGGAGGCGGAGATTCTATGGCGCGCGCGTCAGGCGATCGAGAACCGCAAGGCGGAGATCCTTTCCTATGACTACAACGCCGAAGAGGAGGAGAATGGCCTCATTTGCGGAGGTAGTGTGAGGGTCTTCATCGAACCGGTACTTCCCGCGCCGCGGGTCTTCATGGTGGGGGCGGGACACGTCGCGCAGCCACTCTCGACGATTGCCAAGCTGGCGGGGTTCGAGGTCATCGTCCTGGACGATCGCATCAAGTACGCGAATCGGGACCGCTTTCCGCACGCCGACGTCGTCGAGGCCGGGCCGATTCCCGAACTCGCTGCCAAGTTCAGCTACGGGGACAACGCCTACGTCGTGATCGTGACCCGCGGTCACACTTCGGATGAGGAGGCTCTTCGCACCTTTATTCAGTACGACGCCGCCTACCTGGGGCTCATCGGGAGCGTCGCCAAGATCGAGAAGATCTTCGGGCGGCTCGAGCGGGACGGTGTCTCCCGCGAGAAGCTCGAGCAGGTTCATTCTCCCATAGGGCTCGACCTGGGCGGCGGCAGTCCCGGCGAGATCGCGGTCTCGATCGTGGCCGAGCTCATTGCCGTGCGTCACCGCCGAACCGCGAAACCCATGATGCACACGGAGCGGCAGGAGCACTTCGGTAAGGTCTGATCGCTCTTCTTGTTCCATCCCACAAAGTTTCGTCTTTTCATCTCGATAGCGTCTTTTCTGTAGATCGGCCACAAGATATTGGGTAGAATCCATCCCCATAGGCTAAATCTGGTGGGTATGGAGGTGAACCGTGGCCGATGGCGATTTCCCGGTTTTGATCGAGGAAGTGAGTATCCAGAAGCGGGTGGAGCAGTTGGCGGAGGAGATTTCCCGGGACTACCGGGGAAGCGATCTACACGTCGTGGGCGTTCTGCGCGGCGCGTACCAGTTCACGCGGGATCTCTCGACGAAGATGGGTCTGCCCCACACCGTAGACTACATTTCGGTTGCCAGTTACGGGCAAGGAACAACGTCTTCGGGGACCCTGCAGCTTCGCATGGACATGACCCAGCCCGTCGAGGGAAAGCACGTCTTGCTCGTCGATGACATCGTCGATACCGGCCTCACCTTGAATTGGCTCCTGGACTACTTGAAGTCCCGCCGACCCCAGTCGGTCCGGACGTGTTGCTTTCTGGACAAGCCCTCTCGTCGACAAATCGAGGTTCCCACCGACTACGTCGGTTTTCCCATCGAGGACGTTTTCGTGATTGGTTACGGACTCGACTATCAGGAGAAGTATCGCGATCTACCTTTCATCTCCCGTGTGTCGCCCGAGGAGGTGCTGATCTAGAGCGCTTATCCGGTAGCGCGTAGCAGCTAGCGACGATCAGTAGCCGCCGCCGGAGGTCCGGTTCGCTGACCCCGCCTCTTGCACGATGCGTACGCCTGCGCTCGCTCCGATTCGGGTGGCTCCCGCCTTGACCATCTCCGCGGCCGTGACCGCGTCTCGCACGCCTCCCGCTGCCTTGACCCCGATCTTCTCGCCGACGACCTGACGCATGAGCGCCACGTCTTCCACGGTCGCTCCCCCCGGTCCGAAGCCGGTCGAGGTCTTGACGAAATCCGCGCCGGCGGCGGCAGCCAGCGTCGAGGCCTTGATTTTCTC
>JBOGJF010000723.1:0-3486 GCA_050747785.1 Vicinamibacteria bacterium | reverse complement strand
GGTCGGGTCGTGGGCTCGCAACGAAGCGTGGCGATTCCGGATGGAGCAGGAGGCAACGCCGTCGTTCTTCGCCGCCATCGAGGAGGCCGTCGGCCGGATTCCCGAGCAGGCACCGGAGGATGAAGCGTTGGAGGCGCTCGTCTTCCAGATTTCCAACGTCGCGCTGCACAGGTTCCGACCCAACCTGCTCTTGATTCACGTCATCAACACCGATTCCCAGCAGCACAGTTATGGCCGGGAGCACGAAGAGGTCTCGCGCGCTTTTCAAACGACCGATCGAAGACTGGGGGAGCTTCTGTCCACCGTCGAGTCTCTAGGCCTCGCCGAGGGGACCTTGATCGTGGTCACGGGCGATCACGGATTCATTCAGATTCATTCCGCCATCCACATGAACGCCGCGCTTCGGGAGGCGGGGTTTCTTTCGGTCGCCGAAGATGGCTCGGTCGACGATTGGACCGCGATGGCGTGGCCGGCATCCGCCTCGGCTTTTCTCGTTCTCCGGGATCCGCAGGACGACGTGACCCGCCGCAGGCTGGAGGCGTTCGTCGATGAGATGCTGGCCGGGCCGATGGGCGGTGTGATGCGCAAGATCACGCGCGATGAGCTGGATCGACTCGGAGCCGTACCCAGCGCGGCCTTCGCGCTCGAGGGAATGGAAGGTTATCTCTTCGGGGGGAGATTGTCCGGCGATGTCATCACGCCGTCCGGGAACTTCGGAAGCCACGGCTTCCTTCCCGACCGAGAGAAGATGAAGACCGGCTTCCTCATGATCGGTCCGGGCGTTCGGGCCGGCGTCCGCATTCCAGTCATGCGCCAGATCGACATCGCGCCGACGATCGCGCTCTGGGCCGGGTGGGACATGCCCGATACGGACGGTATCGCGCTCGCGGGCCTCTTCGAGTGACCAATGCAGAGAAAAGTGCCTGATTGGGTCATCATAAGGAGGTCGCTTCCGCAAATTTGCGTCATGCGTTCGCAAACCCAATCAGGCCCCCAAAATCTACCCGGGTCGTGTGGCAGGCGCGTTAAAAAGCTGTGAAGAGCTCGTTACAAGTACTTCGCTTTTTGTTCTCTTAACGAAAGGCCACCCCAGGCTAAGTAGCGCTATTCGAACCCAATACCGGATACACGAGCTGCCAGTCGTCGGGGGTCGCGTTCCGACGCTCTCCGCACATCCGACCAGCGAAGGAGGAGCCTTTCGATCTTCGTGTCTTGCCGCGCAGGAAGCGTGAGCCGGAGCTCGGTCCAACCTTCAGGGAGTGTGGTCGTGCCCAGGTCGGTGCCCTCCAGCCGGGCCGCGACCTCGAGAGCGGAGTCTCTACCGGGCTCGAGGGGAGCGATCGTGAGGACGACGTGTCGCACGCGTTCGTTGGGACGGCGCAGCAAGAGGGTGGAGTGTGGCGCATTGGCCCAGCGGAATCGACGGCCTTCCGCCTCTTCCGGCCTGGACCAGCCGCTCTCGAAATACATGCGCGATTCGCTCGAGCCTGGATCGATGACGTTGGGGGCGTCTGGTAACGCCTCGGAGCGAACGCGAAGGACCACGCGAGTCTCGTCTTCCTGGAATCGCTCGGTCGGCAACACTTGCTCGAGAAAATCAACGACCCCCCGTTGGGCGTACGCTTGGTCGATGATGAAGTAGCGAACGTCGAGGAAGCTCGCGACGGAGGGCGCGTCGACACGCTGCTCCTTGACGAGCTCGGGAGTCAACGAGATCCTCCCGCGGCGCAAGTCGATTAACGGGCGGATGAGCGGCAGGCCAAAGTAGTAGTCCATCTTTTCGCGTGGGACGCGGGCGGCCGTACCGATGAGAATGTGCTTTCCATGCACTGTCTGGTGGTACATGATGCGGCCCCCCACCTGCTCGATCCCGGGGATCTCGACGACGGTGTAGTCCTCGTTCTCATTGGCGATTTGGTGGTAGACGGGCGCCACCGCGGCTCCGAAAACCGGGACGGGAATCGCTAGATACTCCGCGACCAATATCCCGGCGGCGCCGGCGGTGAGAAGAGCCCGCCAGGCGGGACGTTGGACGCGCTCCATCCAGGAAGACCAGACGGCTGCCAACACGGCTGCACCACAAAAGACAAACAGAATGGAGAACCGTGACGGCGCCCGCATCTGATCGAGAAGCGGTATCTGGCGAAGCAGAGCGAAAGGAAGGGGGATGCCGGATCCCCATCCCCCAACCGTCAACGTGTCGCCTAGACTGAGCAGCAGGAAGACTCCCGACGCCGCGATCCAGAATCCGAAACGCCGTCGCACCGACGGGTGCGCCATGGCGGCGATCAGCATCGAGAGCATCAGGTAGCCGGGGAAGACAGTGGATTCCGTCAGATTCCGATCGAAGCGCCGACCCCAGCTCTCACCGAGAAGATTCTGTTGGGGACCCGGTACGGCGTACGCCGCGAGGTCCGCCCCATAGCGGTCGGAGCCCGGATAGGCGGGATAGGTCCATGCGGACAGGTCCGCGCTCACTTGCATGAGAAGAGGCAAGAGCAGCGCGAAGGTGAACAGGCCGACGCCAGCCGAGACGCCGACTAACTTTCCGGAAGGCACGCTTTCGGGAGACCCGCCGCGTCGAGCGATCTCCCACGCGAGGTAAAGGAGAGTCCACAAGGCCAGGAAGACGAGGTAGGTGAGTGTCGCGTAGCCGCACGCCGCCGCCAGTGCCGCCGCACCCGAAAGGAGAGCCCAAGTGTGCTTCTCGCTCCGGACCGCATTCAAGAAGACGAGCGCGTAGAGAGGAATCCATTCCGTGCTCAGCAGATCGTAGTGACCCGCTAGCCGCGCGAGACGATAGGGACAAAAAGCGAACGCCATACCGGCCAGGAACGCTCCCAGAGCGGACGCTCCGAGATAGCGCGCGAGAGCGTACATGCCCAGGGCCGATGCCACGAAGGTCCAGAGCACGACGGCGTTGGCGGCCGCCACCTCGCCCAGGAGTAACTTCATCGGGACGAAGAGTAGCCCCTGAGAAAAACCGAGCGTATGAAGGGAGAGCCCGATTCCAAGAGGGTAGAAGATGAAATCGGTCTCGAAAGGATTGGTATGTAGCTCGGTCAGGGCCTTGTCGACCCACCACAGGTTCCAGAGGTAGACCCGCGCGTCTCCTCCTTCCTCGCCCACATGGTGCGTTCCGAAGAACCACACGAGCGGATACGTGAAGAGGATCGCGAGGACGACGTAGAGGAGGAGGGTCAGTGCGGCGCCGACCCTCTTGGCGGTCATGAAGAGCCCGAAGGTTTTCTTTGCTCGCGCCGTCTCTGGCGAAAATACTCGATCTGATACTGGCGCACGGCGTTGGTGTGCTCGCGCAAGGTCGCGGAGAAATGGTGCGAACCGTCGTTCTTCGAGACGAAATAGAGGTAATTGGTTTCTGGAGGCGAGAGCACGGCATCGATGGCGGCCTGCCCCGGGGAGGCGATCGGTCCCGGCGGTAGTCCCGCGACACGATAGGTGTTGTAAGGGGAATCCCATTCGAGA
>JBOGJF010000722.1:0-10447 GCA_050747785.1 Vicinamibacteria bacterium | reverse complement strand
GCGGCGGAGATGCTGGCCGAGGTCGACGATCCCGCGGACCGGGCTCGCTTCGTGCACATCATTCAGACCGACATTGCCAGGCTGGAGAGGTTGCTGGCGGACGTTCGCGAGGTGGCTCGGCTGGACGCTCCATTGGAGCTCGAGTCTGAGAACGAACGGATCGTTCTGAACGAGCTCCTTAGGACCGTGGTTGCGTCCAGGAATCACACCCAGGATGGCATACGAATTCAACTCGACTTGCCGGTGAGCGATGTCGTGGTCTCGGCAAACGCAGGTCGTCTAGTCCGTGTGTTCGAGAACCTGCTCGACAACGCCATGGGTTTTTCCCCAGAAAAGGGTACCGTTCGAATGAGTCTCGACTCGCAGGGAGCCTGGGGAACGGTGAGCGTGATGGACGAAGGGCCCGGGATCCAGCCGGAGCACCATGGACGCATTTTCGACCGTTTCTTCAGCTATCGACCCGGAGACGCGCATGCCAAGGAGCATAGTGGTCTGGGTCTCGCTATCGTCAAAGCCATCCTGGAACGAGAAGGCGCGTCGATCTCGGTGAGCTCGGCCCCGACCGGCGGGGCTTCCTTCACCGTACAGTTGCGGACGGAAGCGGCGAGCAAGCACCGGTCCCGCTGAAGCGCGCTCGGATTCGACCCGTTGCTGGCGGGTCCATGACCGAGGAGCGGCCATGCTAGCAAATGGCACAGGTAGCCGGTGGCCACTCCGAGATAGTTGCCCGTGCGTAGCCGATGAGCGCGAGCACGATCGAGATGGGAACGAGCTCTTCACGATGGTAAGCGGCCGCCACCGGTGCGGAGGCCGCGCGGCTGGGATCAATTTTTGTCAGGCACTACCGCAGCAGTGACTCGAACGCCGGATTGCCCCGCAAGGCCGCGAGGTCCTCGTCTTCCATCGCCTGATTCTTGAGCTTCGGATTGAGCGCGACCGCCTTCTCGAGTGCCTGGAGCGCATCCTGTACGTTGCCGGCGGCCAAACGGATGACGGCGAGATCGTAGAGCACCTCGCCGTTCTCCGGGGCCAACGCGGCGGTTCGCTCCATGGGAGGCAAGGCTTCCTGGTAGCGTTTTTGGGTGAAGAGGGTCCAACCGACGTTCCAGGAATAGTTCACCTGCGCGAACTGGAGCAACCGACCTAGCTCCTCGAAGGGCTGGGCGTGGTCGTCCACCCGGATGTCGATGGCGCGGTCGTTGTAGCCACCGTAACCGGCCTCTCTCTCTACGACCAGAAGCGCGGCGGACTGTTTGCCGCGGGCGTCGCCTCCCGCTGCGTCTCCCGCGAGTAGCGCGGCATAGAGCCGGTCCGCGAGCGTGCCCCCGGTCTCTAGGAAAGTCTTCTCCATGGAGCTCACCACCTCTTCGCTCGCGAGGATATTGCCTTGGATTGCATAGTGGGGGCCCCTCCGGCCGCCGGCCCACGGGATGCAATTCTCACCGGTGTACGTGAACGAGCTTCCGTCGGGCGCGACGATTCCGAGCTGCCGGCGCTTCGGGTTGTCGTCATGGCGGAGTAGTACGTCGCCGACTTCCTGTGGCGTTAGGCCTTTCTCCAGGAGCTCGATGCCTCGCCACCCGAAAGACGTATTGGCGAACGACTGTGTGGCGACGGCGCCCACGTCCGCGCGAGCCCACGGCACGACGCTCCCCACCGCGAAGAATCGCGACGCCACCGCGACCCCCAGCTCCCCGGTCTCGGGATCGCCGGCCACGATGGAGAAGGTCGAAACCAAGGAGCGATCCCGCGCCCGACCCTCAGCGTCGGCACCTTCGGCTTCGATCTCTACGTTCCCTTTCGCGGGGCTCTGAGCGAGGAGAAGAGAGAGGAACATTGTGGCAAGCGGCATGTTCCCTCCTTTCGGTTTCCGAGACACGTTACCATGGACGCTCACGGCGTCGGAACGTCAAGCCCAGGCCACCCACTGATTTGACACGCGTTCTCCGCCTTGGAAAGATGGGGGCAGTTTTTCATCCGGTTGGACAGTGTGAGATCGATCACCTCCAAAAATCGCGCGACGTGAAATCGTCCAGACTCTTTCTCGCTCAGGATGAGGAGGTATCAGAGAATGAAACGTCCTACCAATCCTGTAACCCACTCGTTACTCAGGTTTCTCTTGATTTCCATCGGGCTCATTGGATCATCGTCCTGCAAGCCGCCCCCGATTCCAAGACCCGACGACGAGCTCATTGCCCGGGGCAGGGCCCTTTTCTTCAACGAGACCTTCGAGGGAAACGGCAGGACCTGCGGCACTTGTCATCCGGCCTCTAATAACCTCACGATCGATCCCGCCTTCGTAGCCACGCTGCCGGATGACGATCCGCTCTTCGTAGCTGAATTCAACCCGGACCTCGAGCACAACTTCGAGAACCCAACCCTGATGCGAGAGGTGGGAATGATCATGGAGAACCTGGACGGTTTCGACGATCTGGAGAACAAGTTCACGATGCGGGGCGTGCCGCATACGCTCGGTCTGCGGGTTTCGATCGCCAGCCAGAACGGACCCCGAACCGGTTGGTCCGGCGATGGATCTCCCGGGGACGGATCGCTTCGTTCGTTCGCCACCGGCGCGGTCATCCAGCACTTCACCAAGACGCTGGGTCGGGTGCCGGGGGTGGATTTTCGGCTGCCCACCGGCGACGAGCTGGATGCGATGGAAGCCTTCCAGTTCTCACTAGGCCGACAGGCAGAGCTCGCGCTTCCACTCCCCTTGAAGGGTCGCGTGCCCGCGAGAGGGCAGGAGATCTTCAACGATCAGACGCTGGGTAAGTGCTCGTTTTGCCACTTCAACGCCGGTGCCAACGGCGATCCGAGCATTTTTGGTCCGAACGCGGGTAATTTGAACTTCAACACCGGGGTCGAGGATCTGCCCGATCAGCCCGCCGATCTCACCGGAGAGCTGGTTCCTCCCGACGACGGTTTCGGGACGCCCGGTGACGGGACGTTCAACACGCCGTCTTTGATCGAGGCGGCGGATACGGGTCCGTTCTTCCACAACAATTCCGTAGAGACCATCGAAGGGGCGGTGGGTTTCTATGACGGCGAGTCGTTTAATAATTCGCCCGCCGGTCAAGTACTGGCAGGCGCGACCGGGGGTCCTATCGAGCTGGATGCGACCCAGATCGTGGCGGTCGCCGCGTTCTTGAGAGTCATCAACACCCTCGAGAACATTCGGGAGAGCATCGGGTTCCTGACTTCTTTCGCGGATCGAAAGTTCCTGGGCAACGAGGAGTTCGAGCAGCTTCTGGCCCGTGCCATCGACGAAACGGATGACAGTATCGATGTGCTGGCCGGTGGCGGGCTTCATCCCGCGGCGGTGGCTCACCTGAGGGAGGCACGGAGACTCACGATGGAAGCCGTCGAGAGCCGGTCTTCGAGTGAGACCTTGGCGCGCGAAGCGATTCGGGAGCAAGAACTAGCCCGAGGCGAGCTGATCGGGCCGTAACGTCTATAATGGGTGAGGAGAAAGAGATATGGTGAAGTATTGCACCGCGGTCAGCGTCGCCATCGCACTGCTTGCGGGTGTCTCGGCTGCGTGGGCGCAGAAGACGACGGAAAGGTTCATTCCTATCGGGCAGTCTCCCGGTTTATCCGGCGAGTACACGAAGATCGGAAACATCGACTCGTTCAGCACCGAGGAGAAGACGCTCACGATGTCGGAGCCCTCGGGTAGTTATTCCATACTGATCGCAGAGGATACGCACATCTGGCTGGACAAGAGCAAGCTCGGAGTGACCAACGAAGTCGGGACGGTTTCGGATCTCCTGGCCGGCCGGCGGGTCGAAGTGAAGTACAAGGGCAGCGATCCCAAGGCTGCGGCGGAATGGATCAAGGTGGAGATCCCTGAGTAGACCTAGAGCAGTAAGGAAGCTCTAACTCAGGACGGAGATACTTTGACGCCGAGTTGGTCCAGATCGTGCCGAAGCTCTTCGAGGACCTCCTGAAACGGGTTGGCTCTTACGCCGCACACTTGGCCTGGGCCCGGCGCAAGCTCGAAGGCTCCACTTACCAGGAGGTCCCGGAGCTGCTGTCGAAGCGCTTCGGGTAGGTTGGTGAACTCGACACCCTGTAAGACGGCGCCCACAATGGCTCCCTGCCAATCCTTGCCTTCCCCGCTCCACACGAGTTGGGCGTCCGTCTCGAGCCGCAGCCGTTCGTCGAATTTGAGCTCCAAGCTCAAGGTCCGGCCTCTCCCCAGCACGAAGTCGGTCACCATGCACGCACCCGATTCGGAGATGTCCCGCACCTGACCGAACGTGAGGGGAAATCCCCCCTCGCCAACCGAGACTGTCACGATGCCCTTCGGTACGAATCGCCGTGCCGAGCGCACGAGCGAGTAGTCGGCGCTCACCGGCCCTTCTCGGGGAGTCGGCACGCCGGCCGAGTGAGAGTGAGGCTTGTCGGGGAACCCCGTCACGGTCGCAGCTCTCCGCATCAGGAACTTTCGTGTTGGGGTAACTACAGAGTAACCCGAGCGAGTCGAGAAGTCAACGCGGGCGCGAGGATTGAGGCCGATCAGCGGTCACCAGTTTTCTGTCGGAAGGTCCCTTTCCCCTGCGGGTGGGTGGTCTCGTGAGGTGCCGAGCCCTGCCAGCCGGCGTTTCGGTCCGGACCCTCACCCTCCACCAACTCGATCTTGCCGGCATCGATCAGTTTCTTGAGCGCCGGGTGATTCGCGGCTTCGTCGCGGATTTGCCCGGTTTGGCGCGGACCCAGGTGAAGGGCCTTGCCCCGGGGTAGTGGGAGCTTCAACGGTGTCGGCGTCTTATTGACCACGGTCTTCATCGGGACCTCCATCGGAACCCGTAACCATTCTACCTCGCGGAGGTTCTCCCTGATGTCCGAGAAGCGCATGGGTCTCTTGCAGAACCTCGTCCGGGTGGATGGACTTCAGACACACGTTGTCACCATTGCAGGGGGAATTCCGATGATTGTAAGCGGTAAGGCAAGGGGAGCAGGATAGATTGTGGAAGAGATTCACGGCCCGCCCGCCCAGGCTCCCGTAGAGAGCGGGGCTTTCCGGCCCGAAGAGCACGATGGTCGGAATCGGGGTCATGGCAGCGAAGTGTCCTGGTCCGCCGTCGTTGGCGATCAGCAACGTTGCGAATTGGAAGAGCAGCATGAGCTCGCGGACCGTCTTGGTGTAGCCGGTCAAATCGATGCAATACTCGCTGTCACAATGAGACACGATCGTTTTCGCCGTCTGCTTGTCCCTTTCCAACCCGATGACGGCCACCACATAGCCCTCCCCAACCAGAATCTCCGCCAACTGACAAAAGTGCGTGACCGGCCAGGCGCGGATAGGCAGCAAGCCGCCCCCCGGGGAGAGGAGAACGATCTTTTTGCCGACCGTCTGTGGGAAGTCGGATCGAAATCGCTTCGACATAGCGTCGATCTCCGCTTTTTTCACGGCCATCGGAGGTATCGCCAACGGCCTTCCGCCGATGGGACGCTTGACGGTCGGCACGTCCTTGGATTCGATGGCCTCGACCAGCGTCAGGAACTGTTGAGAGATGTGTTGGTAGGGGTTATAGAGGACCGGTCGATTAATGAAATTGCCGCGGTAGAGCCCTTCCTGAGTATGAGGATGAAAACCCACGTGGATCTTCGCCCCGCTCAAGAACGCGTAGATACTGCCAACGCGCGAAAAGAGCTCACAATCGAGAACCGTATCGATCCCGATGCGGCGCATCTCTTTCACAACATCGATGCTGTCGTTCAACAGGTGGCCGAGCGAATCGTTGCGAACGGTCAAGATCCGCTCCTCGGGGATGGCTCGGAGCACATCCAGCACTTCCTTGTTCTGTCGGAAACACAAGACGTGGAGAGAGGCCTGGGGGTACTTGTCCACGAGCCGTTGAAACATCGGTTGAGCGAGCACCAGGCTGCCCATTTCCGATAACAGGATGACGAGGATGCGGCTCGGTTTCATGGATGCGGGGGGCTCGCTTCCCGCCCCAGGAAGGAGCGAAAGAATCCGACAGATAATGGTTCCTGCGAAGCGATCGACGTTTCTTTGAAAAGCGACGTTCATGGCGAGCGACGTTGAACGATGAGCTCCTGTTGAACCAAGAGATCGAGCTCGCGATGGATCAGAATCCGTACCATCTCGTCTCGGCGTTGGCGCGATCGCAGCGTGAGGCGCCTGCCATAGACTTCAAAGGGGCCGGGCACAGTTTGTCCCAAGGGACGCTCTATCGCAACAATCTGCCCCGACCGCAGGAGCTGGTTCACCCGTTGGCGATCGGATGGATCGTAGCCCTCGATCTCACTCTCCGGGAGGATGAATCGGTGCCGCTCGTACTTCGCAACGAAGTTCGAGGGGACGTGGACGACTTCTCCCGTTAGAGCGGTTTGTGTTTCTCGATCATATCGTCCGGCGGGGCCCTCGAAAGGGGCGAGCGCGGCGGTCAGGGACAGAAACGCGAGTAGGACGCCGACGTAAAAAGCACTGGGCGCCGTCCGACGAAAGTGAAGGCCCCCGACGAGCGCGGCTATCGCCGACCAGGGCAATGCCCGTTGCCAGAAGGAGTAGCTCCCGGCAGGTAGAGCTTGGGAAGAGATGGCATCCGTGAGCCAGATCAGAATTAGCAAGCCCAGCAGAAGCGGTAGGGCGAAGACATAAAACCAGGGGCGTTCGATCTTCTTCCACTCCCCGCCCAGTAAGACGGCCAGGGCGGGTGCGGTCGGCAGCAGGTAGTTCTCCTGCCGTTGGCTGGGAATCGAGTAGACGAGAACGAAGGAGAGAACGAGAATCCAGAGAAATTTCTCCGAGAGGTTGAGCTCGTGTCGACGCTTCCAGTGGCTCACCGTCAAATAAAGGACGGGCAGAGCCAGGGGACCAGCGTTGGCGAGGGGTCCCAGCCAGATGCGGTGCAAGGGATAGGGTCCGCTGAACAAGCCTCGCAGGTAATCGGTGCCCGCGAGCTTTCCAAAGTTTTCCTCGACGACGAAGTGTCGGATGACGGAGGCCGGATCGGGATCCAAGAGAGGCCATAGCGAGAAACAGGCAAGCGCGATCAGGAGCGTGGTGGCTACTTTCCATGCATCGCGTGCGAGAAAACTCTGGAAGCGCCATCGACGCTCCGAGAGAAGGCACCAGCTGAAGGCCATACCGACCGGAGCGATCAAGAGGAAGGACTTGAACAAGCAGGCGAGTCCTACCGAAAGGCCCGCGCCGATCCAATAGAAGATGCTTTCGATTCGATCGTGGAAGTAGATGAACCAGAAGAACGGGAGAAAGACGAACAGTGTTTCTGGGAGATTGGTCAGAAATGGCCTCCCGTACTGGAAGGTGGATGCGAATGCCAGAAAAGAGAGCGCGGCGGGGTAACCGGGCTCGTTGTCGCGCCCGATGCGGCGAGCCAGAAGGAAGACGAGCCCGGCGGTGGCAATCGTGAACAGCGTGATGGGAAAACGGAGCCGCGCCAGGGTCCACTCGCGAGCCCAGTCGGTCGAGACGATACCTAGCCAGAACAACAAGGGCGGCTTCGTGTTTTCGAGACCAGGCGGTGTCCTCAAGGGTAGCCAGCGACCGCTCTCCGCGGTCCGCCGCACGACCTGTATATAAGGCGCCTCGTCTCCGATGTGCGGAATGTACAACCCGTCGAGCGAGTAGAGGTATGTCGTCACCGCGAGGACGAGAAGACAAGACCAAGCAACGTGCGTCCGGAACGCGCTCCCGGTCATCGTGGGCCGTGGCTTCCCTGGAGCGACCTGAGACGCGTCAGCATGACGGCCAGCGTCCACCCCCAAGAGAAGAGCACCAGTACGGGATCCAAGACGTAGTCCCAAACGTTGGCTGAGCCGAGAAGACCGAAGTCGAATGCCAGGACGCCGAGCACGATCACCAGCGCTGCTCCCGGCCGATAGCGCGAGCAGGCGATGATCCCAATCGCGAGTGCGACCATGAACCAGCCCGATCCGAACCCGAGCGAGTAGAGGTCGAGAATCGTAAGACCCGAGGACAGCACGTAGAGGACCGACCCGGTCCAGGCAGCCGCCGCGAGAAGGAAGGACCGGTCCGCAGACGGGAGGACGTCGACACCGGCGGCTCGTTTGAGAATGGCGGTCCCCAGGAGGATCTGCGTGGTGATACTCAGATCCCCGAGCACCCCGGCCGGATACGCGATGAATCGCAAACCGCCCACTCTCGCGAGGCCGATACCGATGCACACGACCAGCGTCACGCCTCGCGGGAGAGGAGACAGACGTCGGATCGGCAGCAGGAAGAGAAGTGCCCCCGATAGGAGCAAGAGATGGCCGATCACCGCCGCGGTGGTCATGGAGCCTGGGCTTCGAGCCACGCGACGTTGAGCTCGACGTGTTTGATCCGCGAGTAGTTCCACGCGTACGCGAGGTGGATGCGGCCGTCGGTCGCCTGCAAGATCGTGGGGTAGGCGAATTGATCTCCTCGCTCGTTGTGCTCGATGGCGGTCACGATCTCCCAACTCTCTCCGCGGTCCGTGGATCGGGCGAGCGACAGATCGTTTCGGCTGGTTGCGGAGTGATTGGTCACCGCCAGGATCGATCCATCCGGGAGACGTAGTCCCACGACCGAGGAACCGGGGTTCAAGAGATCGAGCGGCAACGGCCGCGACCAGCTTCGTCCCGCGTCCGTCGTCTCGGCACGGAGCACGTTCGGGGACCTGATCTCGTTCGGTCTCGGGCGCAGCAGCGCGAGCGCGCGGGTCTCATCCAGAACGACGATGGAAGGCTGAAGCGCTTTCTTGCCGTAGTCGATACGGTTCTTGCCCAGAACAGTTCCCTGCCGGCCGACGCGAAGGACCTCCGGAAAGACACCGAAGAGCTCATGATACGCGGGTATCCCGAGGGTTCCATCCGCGTAGGCGAAGGGAGTGTTTCTCACGAGTGTTCCGCTGTTGAAGAAGGGACTCGTGACGAGCCGCCGTGCCGGGGTCCAGGTGTTTCCTTGGTCACGGGAGATCTTGAAATGGATGCTGCTCCCGGACCAGCCGGCCACCCAGGAAGTGACGTAGAAGAGATAGATGTCTCCTTCCGGCGCGGTCCAAAGAGTAGGGTTCCCGATCGTGAAGATGTAGCGTCCGAGCTCGGCTTGAGTCTGTTCGCGATCGGTCAGCAACCGTGGGCGAGTCCAGACGCCGACCCGCGGCTGATAGCTCGATTGATATAGCCCGACGCTCGGACTGGCCTCCCCCTCGCCGCCGAACCAGACCAGCAGCAGATCGCCGCCCTCGGTCTGGGTGATGGTGGGGCTGTGGGCGAAACGAGTCAGGCGATGGTTGTAGACGAGTCGATCCTCGAAGATGGGTGGTTCCGGCGGCCCTCCATGCGCGGGTTGCCCGCGCGGTCCGACGAGGAAGGCTCCCGGTGCCGCGGTGAAGGCGACGATCCACGAAGGAGCGAAAGCGGCGACGACGAGCGCGGCAAACGCCAGTTGTGGGTAAGATTTGAAGGAGCGGTGGCTCTGGCTCTCACCGAGCTCGGTCATGAGACGGCATGATAGGCCCCGCTTCGGCGGAGATGCAACGCGGCGAATCGGTCAGGAGGAGAGAAGCGATCCCAATGGCGTCGGGCCCGAGTACTGTTTTTCCAGGTGGGTTCGATCCCGTCGGATGACTTCCAAGAACGCCTCGACCACACTGGGATCGAACTGCTTTCCAGCCCTCTCTTCGATGTACTCGATAACGGTATCGATCGCCAAGCCACCACGGTACGGTCGGTCCGCCACCAGAGCGTCGAAGACATCGGCCACGGCGTAGATGCGCGCGATGAAGCTAATCTGCCCGCCGCATAGGCCGCGCGGATACCCCGATCCGTCGAACCACTCATGGTGCTGTGAGACGACGGGAATGACCTCGGCATAAGCGGCGATGGGCTGCAGGATACGCTCCCCGATCAAAGGATGTTCCCGCATCACCGCCGTCTCCTCGGGGGTCAGTTTTCCCGGTTTGTCGAGGATAGTGGGAGGAATGCCTATCTTGCCTATGTCGTGGAGCAACGCCCCGCGGTGAAGGTTGTCCAATTCCTTCCGACTCAAGCCAAGGACCTTACCGATTCTCAGGGACATCTCGGCCGCGCGCTCGGAGTGTCCGAGCGTCCATGGTGATTTGGCGTCGATAGTACGTGCCAAGGCGACGAGAGTTCCCCAGTTGAGCTCGTCCAATTGCTCGATGAGGGTCGCGTTGGCCAACGCCACCGCCACCTGGTCGACCAACTGTCGAGCGCGTTGCAGGTCTTCCTCCTGATGGGTTGTCCCGCGGACATCGCCGAGCAACATGGCCCCGGCCAACCCATCATGGAATGGGATGGGAAACACCAACCACGACTCGACGCCGTGTCGCACGGAGCGAGAGAGCGAGAAAGGGGGCTCGCTCTGTTCGGCCCAGGGTTTGTCGGGATGCGCTCGCAGCCCTTGAAGCTTCTCCAGCTGATCGGTCTCGATCTCGGTCGTTTCAAGGAC
>JBOGJF010000721.1:0-3144 GCA_050747785.1 Vicinamibacteria bacterium | reverse complement strand
TCTGTACGCCGCGCGCGCCACGCAACAGGCGCGCGAGCTCAAGGACGTTCGGCTGGAGGCGAGTCTCCTCAACGGAATGGCGGCGTCGCTGGCTGGATTGGGCCAACTCGAACAATCAGAGCAAGTGTACCGTCGAGCTCTCGATGTCGTCTCCCGCATCGCCTCGCCGGATCTCGAAGGTCCCATTCTTACCGGCTGGTCACGAGTCGCCCTGGCGCGCGGGAAGACCGCGGAGGCCCTGGCCGGGTTCGAACGCGCGAGGGAACTGGCTCGCGTCGCCAACAACCCTTTGACCAGCGTGCAGGCGCTCTACGGATTGGGGCAGAGCTATGCCCGGGAGGAGGATTTCCAGCGAGCCGCCCATCACTTCGAAGAGACGCTGACGCTCGTCGAGTCCATGCGTGATCACATTCCCACGCACGCGGAACGCATGAGCTACCTCGAGACCCGCTCCGAGATCTATGCCAGCCTCGCCTCCGCGCTCCTGCAACAGCACGCACTACATCCCACGGGGGCTTTCCGAGAGAGGGCCTTCAAAGTCGTGGAGCGTTCGCGTGCCCGCACTCTGCTCGACGTTCTTTCGCTAGCCGAAGAGACGCCGGACCATGTTTCGTTGGCTGGCGCTCCTTTCAATGCCGCGGGGCCCCACCCCCGCGGCTCGCCCTACGGCGACTCCGCGCCTGCGGGCGGGTTGAGGACTCTCGCAACGCTCGACTCACATGAAGTGCGGTCGCGCGTGCTCGAGCCCGGCGAGGTCCTTCTGGAGTACACGCTCGGCGAGTCGAAATCCATCCTGTGGGCGCTCACTCGCGACGATCTCGAGACCTTTGAACTACCTCCGCGGCGGGAGATCGAGACCCTGGCGAGTTCTTTTCTCCAGACGCTTCGTTCGCCTCCGCGAGCACCGCTCAATCCCTTCGCGCGTCACCTCGCTCTCGCACGGACGCTCTTCGAGATGCTTCTCGGTCCGGTCGCCGATCGGTTGAGCGATAAGCCACACGTCATCATCGTCGCCGACGGCGTGCTGCACCACCTGCCGTTCGAAGCCCTCGCGGCCGACACCTCAGGCGCTCGGCCCGTCTACTTGGCCGAGACGGCGGTCGTTTCCTATGTCCCGTCGGCCTCGGTACTCGGACACCTTCGCCGGCGTCCGCGGCCGACCGCGCACTCTCTCGATTTCCTCGGCGTGGCGCAGCCGGGCGGCACCGGTTTCGTAGTGACCTCGGAGACCGACCTCGAGGCGGTCGGCTCGACTCCCATCCCTTTTGCGTCGGTCGAGGTCGAGCGCGTGGCCGACCTGTTTCCCGAGCCAAGGCGTCGCATGTACGTCGGATCCGAAGCCAACGAGTCCTCCATCAAGGCGCTCGACCTGGACCGCTTCCGCATCCTTCATTTCGCGGCGCACGCCATGACGGACGAGGTGTTCCCGGCGCGGTCCGCGATCCTGCTGGGATCGGACTCCGATCGGGAGGATGGACTCTTGCGAATGGACGAAGTCCTCGCGCTCGACCTTTCTTCCGAGCTCGTCGTGTTGTCCGGCTGTGAGACGGGAGTGGGACAGCTCCTGCGCGCCGAGGGTACACTGGGATTCACATGGGCCTTCTTGTCCGCCGGTTCTTCGGCGATCGTGGCCAGTCAATGGAGCGTGAACGACAGCTCGACGGCTCAGATCATGGAGGCGTTCTACTCCGGGATGAGCCACGGACTGAGCCCAACGGCGGCTCTCCGCGCAGCGAAGCTAGCGATGCTCGACTCGGAAAGGGTGGCATTTCGCCATCCCTACTATTGGGCGCCTTTCGTGCTCGTCGGTGCCGGGTCGCGAACGGTTAGTTGAAGCCTTTCTGATTCTCCCGCGCGCTCAACCTGAACATGACGTTCCGGGCCGCCACTCGAGACGCGTAGGTGACCCGAAGAAAACCCTCATCCGTCGCCGATTGGCCGCTCTGGACGGTACTGCCCTCGAGGTCGGCGCGACCGGATCGGCTCGTCACACTGACTCCGACTCCCAGCACCAGCTTGCTCGCCAGGAGAGGCTCAGCGGGATTGGGTTGTGGGACCAGAGGAAACTCCACGCCTTCGCTAGCTGCGGTCGGATCGTGCGATGGCGCATCGTCCGGCGGATTATGCGGCGTGTTGGGATTGTTGGGATTATACGGAGTGTTGGGATTGTTGGGACCGTTGGGATTGTGGGGATTGTGGGCGACGGGCGGGAGCGGCGGCGTCAAGATCCGCGGTGGGATGATGGGCGGGGTCTTCGTTTCCGGGACCGTGGTCCCCATGAAATAGCGGAACTGAAGATCTTCCACGAGTGCCACCTCAACCGCCTCGCCCCAATTGACCCGACGCCAGAGCACGCGGCTTCCCTCGGATCCCGACTCTTCCGGACCCGTCTTGTAGGAAACGACGGTCACCGGCGTGATGAACCCTGACGCGGGGGAAGGCCGGTTGTAGTGATCGATGAAGTCGGGCAGGGTCGTATCTCCCTCCGTGTCACCGGGAGCGGTCTTGATGGTCAGCTCGCGAAGCTCTCCCCCCTCGGGGGTCGAGATATCGTCGATCGCCGACACCAATCCGAACATCCACGTGCCGTGAGTAGGCTCGTCGTCGTATAGCAAGACCAGCTCGCCCGGTCTGATGTGTGTTGGGAATCTCTTGGCTCTCGCTTTTTCCCCATCGAAGCTCACGATCGGCCATGGCTCCGCTCCCGCCGCGCTCGAATCGAAATAACCGACGATCTCGATGGCTTCCGGACCACCGCCAGACGCATCGAGCTCGGGGTTTACGTGGGGCGGGGTGAAGGCGGGAAACTCGGGCGGCAGACCGGCGCCCGCGGTGAGGAGATCGCGGCTGATCTGATCCAGGGCATGACGCGCTTGCGCTTGTAGATCCGACCGCTCGAACTCCGCGTCGGTCGTTCGAAAACCTCGCGCCAGCAGGGCGAACACCGAGCCCATGACGATGACGGTGATCGCCATCGAGACCATGACTTCGACAAGAGTGAACCCTCTCGCCGAACCGGCGCGACAAGGAGACCGAGACGGCACCTTTTCCGTGAGAATGGGGCTAGACATTACAGCTCCCCTCCACCGGGGGAAGGTGGTTGGGGGGGACCCGCCGCCCGCAATGAAATTTAGTATGAAGTCC
>JBOGJF010000720.1:0-4404 GCA_050747785.1 Vicinamibacteria bacterium | reverse complement strand
CTCACCGGGCCCCTCGTTCCTCGAGCGCGGCCTTGGCCCTCTCGACGAGCTCCGCGACTCTAGCTGCGGAGGGATCGTTGGGCGCAAGCCTCACGAACTCTTCGTACTCACGGAGGGAATCCTCGATACCGAAGAGATGAAGGACGTCCTGGATCAGATTGCGGACGCGGGGACGCTCTGGTTGCTTCTTACCGGCGGCGAGATCTTTCTTCGTCCTGACTTCTTCGAGATCTACGAGCACGCCATGAAGAAGGGGTTCTTGCTGAACCTCTTTACCAACGGCACGATGCTCAACGAGAAGATCGTCGACCGTCTGGCCAAGCTCCCTCCCAGCAACATCGAGATTACGCTCTACGGATACAGCGAGGAGACCTACGAAAAGGTGACCGGCATTCCCGGCTCCCGGGAGAAGTGTTACCGCGGAGTCGACCTGCTCTTGGAGCGCAACCTTCCGGTGAAGCTCAAGACGGTGGTGATGAAGACGAACCAACACGACTTCATGGACATGTTCGAGTTCGCCGAGAGTCGGGGCGTGAATTTCAAGTGGGATACCCAGATCAATCCCAACCTTGATAGCTCGCTCACACCGTGCAACGTACGGCTCACGCCTCAAGAGGCGGTAGATCTGGAGTTCTCGATACCCTCCCGCGCCGCGGAGTACAAGAAGTACTACGAGGAGCGTAAGAACGTTCGCACCAGCCGACTCTTCGCCTGCGGTGCCGGGAGCCAGACGTTTCACATCGATCCGTACGGCAAGATGTCGATGTGCATCCTACTGCGCGATCGCGAGTACAGTTTGAAGGAGATGTCCTTTAAGCAGATCTGGGACGAGGCGTTTCCTCCTCTCTATCGCAAGATGCGCAGTCCGGACCACCAGTGCAATTCCTGCGACCTGATCACGCTCTGCAACAAGTGCCCGGCATGGTCCCATATGGAGAAGGGAAACCTCGAGGGCCGTGTGGAGTATACGTGTGAGGTGGGTCACCGTCGGGCCCAGAAGCTGGGTTATTGGGATGGACCGGTCGACCAGTACACGCGAACCTTGAATCAAGCCGGGAATCAGATCTTGCTTCCCGTGCTTCAGGCGACTGGAGGATGTCGATGAGAGACAAAGAGAATGCTCACCGGGGCCGCAAGACGTATGGAAAGCCGGAGGTGCGGCGCATCGAGCTGAGACCGGAGGAGAGTCTGGCTGCGGGGTGCAAGACGATCAGCAGCGCCGAAACGGGCCAGCCTGCTGGCACTCCCTGCACCGTTAGCAGCTGCTTCGACATCGGCAGCTGAGGCATTCGTCACCTATCGACCTCTCGCCGGAGACAAGCGCCGTTGCGACGAAGTTTTGCCATACCTCCCGGTGGTTCTTGCCGGCTCTCCATCGCGGGGATGGTCGTCGAGATCGCGGCGAAGCTAACCATGAAGTCAGCCTTCGAGCTGCCCGGCGATTTCGCTTCCTTCGAGACGCCGGCGGCGACGCCGGAGGTAAGCTTGGTCGTCGATTCCCGTCCTTCCGTCGGGGCCACGAACGTACCCGCCATCTACGATTCCCGTCTCAACTGGTTGCTGCGCGAGGAGGGCGGCCGGCGCGTCTTCGAGTCCTACCATGTTCACCAGGGTCTGATGGTGTCCGCCGCGACCCACGATTCGCGGCGGTATGACGTTCTCTTCCACGAGGAGAACTGGGAGCGCATCTGGAGTCTGACACGCGGTGATCATCCGGGGTTCCAGCTTCCGTACCCGATGCACCAACTCGTGCTACTTGCTCCGCTCGCCCGGGAGTCGGGGTTTCTCGTCCATGCCAGTGGGGCGGTCATCGATGGAAGAGCCTTCGTGTTCGCCGGACACTCGGGCGACGGCAAGACCACCCTCTCACGCCTTTTGGCGGCCGAAGGCCTGGAGCTCCTGAGCGACGAACGGATCGCTCTCCGCAAACAAAGCAACGGTTTCCGAGCTTACGGCACACCCTGGCCCGGTGAAGGCGAGATCGTCTCCTCGGCTTCCTATCCCTTGGGTGGCGTCTTCATCCTGAAAAAAGCCGATCGGCACCGAGTGCGCGAGGGCCGTGCCTCGCTCCTGGCAGCGGAGCTTCTTTCGCGGGCCATCGTTCCGTACTACTTCGGGCCCGAGACCCAGACCATCTTAGAGCTGGTGCATGACCTCGCGACATCCACCCCTCTTCGCGAGCTAGAGTTCTCCCTGTCGGCCGGGCTGCTCCCCGTCCTTGCCCGGGCGGCCTGAACGGACGTAGCTTGCCGCTTGGCCCGCCCGCTACGGGCGAGAGGGGACTGAAGACCTTGTCTTCACCGGACGAACTGGCTACTCTATAGCCCGCCCAAAGAAAAACACCTATTCGGAAACGCCCGATTCCCTTCTAGCCCGATATGAACGTCCGGCATCTCACGTCGATTCGTGATCTGAGCCACGCAGACGTGGCAGAGGTGTTTCGCCTGGCGGCGGACATGAAGCGTTCGTCCGATCGCTACCGGGGAACGCTGGCCGGCAAGACTCTGGCGATGATCTTCCAAAAACCCTCGACGCGAACGCGAGTCTCGTTCGAGGTCGGCATCTACCAGCTGGGTGGCATCGGTCTCTTCCTGAGCGAGAAGGACCTGCAATTGGGGCGAGGTGAGACGATCGCGGATACGGCGCGCGTTCTGTCGCGTCTCGTCGACGCCATCATGGCCAGGACGCACGCGCATCAAGACATCGTCGAGCTCGCGCGCGACGCGACGGTGCCCGTCATCAACGGGCTATCTGATCTCCTGCATCCTTGTCAGGCGCTCGCCGACTACTTCACGCTCATGGAAAAAAAACAGTCGCTCCGGGGAAGGAAGATCGCGTACGTCGGCGACGGCAACAACATGTGCCACTCGTTACTCTATGGGGCCAACAAGGTGGGCATGGACATCGCGGTGGCTACTCCCAGGGACTACGCGCCCAAGTCGATCATCGTCAAGAGCGCCCAACGAGAGTCCCAGCAGGCGGGAACGAGGATGATCCTCACCGAAGATCCAGGCGAGGCGGTGGCCGGAGCGGACGCGGTGTATACGGACGTCTGGGCCTCGATGGGCCAGGAGTCGGAGGCGGAACAACGGAAGGGCATCTTCCGCCCTTACCAGGTCAACGCGGCGCTCATGGCCAGAGCGAAACCGGACGCGGTTTTCATGCACTGCCTTCCGGCGCACCGGGGGGAAGAGGTCTCGGCGGATGTCATCGACGGGCCGCAGAGCATCGTGTTCGATCAGGCCGAGAACCGCCTGCACGTACAGAAGGCGATCCTTCACCTGTTGATGAAGGTGTAGTTAGTCGTAGAGTGCATTCTAGACCACCGCCTCGTGAATCGCGACGATTCCGCCCGTTAGCCGCCGGTAGCTGGCGTCGCGAAACCCCGCATCGATCAAGAGCCGGCAAAGTGTGTCCGGTTCGGGGAAACCGGCGATGGAGTCGGCTAGATAACGATAAGCACCTTGCCTCCTGCTCAGAATCCGGCCGATGGCGGGGAGCAGCCCGTGAAGATAGAGCCGATAGGGTCCCCGCAGCAGGGGATGCGTGGGTTGGGAGAACTCCAGGATGGCCACCACGCCCCCGCGACGGAGGACCCGGCGAAGCTCACGCAACCCCCCGCTCAAGTCCTCGAGGTTCCGCACGCCGAAACCGACCGTGACCGCGTCGAACGTACCGTTGGGGTAGGGCAGGCGTAGCGCGTCCGCAGCGGCAAGACGAATCGGAGCGTCGGCCAGATTCGCCTTGTGCTGGGCTCGCGTAAGCATCTCCCAAGTGAAGTCGCAGGCCGCGCATCGCGCGTACGATGCCATCTCGAGAGCGAGATCGCCCGTCCCGCAACAGACGTCCAGTACGCGATCCTGCGATTCGAGGCTCAGGCCGGACACCAGCTCGCGCCGCCAGCGCCGATCGATTCCCAGACTCAACAGATGATTCAGAAGGTCGTAGTGGGGAGCGACTCCCGCGAACATGCGGCGTATCGTCGAGCCTTCGGGCATGCGGTCGTCGCGTCGGTCGTAAGGGTCCAGGCCAGTCAGCGTGTCGGCCGTCTCCCGACGCCCAGGCTACGAAGGGCCCAGCGGATCTCGTTGCGGGGGACCCCCTCGATGATCTCGACGCGCCCCAGGGCAGTCGGGAGAATGAATCGGAGGCCGCGGGGCCCGATCTTCTTGTCGCGATCGATCGCCGATAGGGCTCGATCCACGCGCAGCCGCGCCACACTCGGCAATGGAGCCAGCCGCCGAACGGCGGTCTCCATCCGCTCGGCCAGGGGTTGTCCGATGAGACCTCGTCGCTCGGACAACCGACATGCCGCGATCATACCCCAGCCAACCGCCTCGCCATGGCTGAGTCGCTTGAAGTCGCCCGCGGCCTCGAGCCCGTGGCCAACGGTGTGTCCGAAAT
>JBOGJF010000719.1:0-3067 GCA_050747785.1 Vicinamibacteria bacterium | reverse complement strand
CTCACCGGGCCCCTCGTTCCTCGAGCGCGGCCTTGGCCCTCTCGACGAGCTCCGCGACTCTAGCTGCGGAGGGATCGTTGGGCGCAAGCCTCACGAACTCTTCGTACTCACGGAGGGAATCCTCGATGCGATCCATGTTCTCGTAGGTCATGGCAAGGTTAAGCCTTGCTCTCGGTGCGCTCGGGTCGAGCTCAACTGCTTTCTGGAGGGGACCCAACGCCTTCTCGTACTGTTGGCTGCGCAGGTAGGCCGCACCAAGTCCCGCGTGAGCCTTGGCCTCTTCCGGGTTGGCTTCCAGGACCTTCTCGAACACGCCCACGGCTTCCTGGGTGCGGCTCGCCTCCGCGAGGGCCGTCCCCAACTCGATCGGCACCGCGGGATCGGACGATATTTCGGCGGCGCGCTCGAGCTCGGCAATCGCGACGTCGTGCTCGCCCAGACGGCGATGCATGCGCGCCAGCTCCAATAATGGCTCGGGATCGAACCGCCGCTCGTCGACGAACCAGGTTTGCAGCGTCGCGGCCTCCTCGAGCTCGTCCGAGTCGACGAGCAGCTTGATCAAAGCCTTGCGAGCCAGCTCCTCGTTGGGCTTGAGCTCCAGAGCCGTTCGGAGACTCCCCTTGGCTCCTTCGAGGTCTCCGAGCTTCTGCTTGCAGATGCCCGCATAGAGAAAGGCCGAGTAGTTGTTGGGCGAAAGTTGCGCGAGCTCTTCGAAGTACCCCAGCGCAGCCTCGAAGTCGCCGGCTCCAAAAGCCTCCTTGCCGTTGCGGATTGCGAGAGCCGCCTCGTTGAGCGCCTCGTCGCCTTCTTCCGAATCAAGCGCCTCATCCATGGAGAAGACGTCTACATCCTCCGAGGAAGCGGAGCTCGAGCCGAGATTCGCGGATTCTGATGCAGGGTTTTCCGCAGAGGAGGATCTCTCCGCCGCCATGAAACGGAAGCCCGCGATCATGACCCCGAGCAGAGCGAACATCGCGACCACCAACTTGATCGCCGCGGGCATCCCGCCGCCTCGTGAGGCGCTGGTCTCCGCCCGAGCCAGTCGTTCGCCGCAGCGCAGGCAGTGCGTGTAATTGTCTCGGTTCCTCGCACCACAGCGCCGGCATTTCTTCATTTCATTGCCAACATTGCAGACCGGTGTCCTCGTAACAGCGCACCGCGAGGCCCGAGATGATGTTGCGAGGGTTCACGTTCGAAGCAAAAGACTTTCGAATGAAATCGCCATCGGCTCCGCCCTCGCTCGAGCCCTGCAGGTTCTCGCTGAGCGAACGCGCGGCAACGGTAATGCTCACGCCGTTGATGACGTCGGCAGGTTGGATGATGACCGCCGGATCGGGCTGCGGAAGTGGCGGCTCGTCCAGCTCGTCGGCTTCCGTGGTACCGCCCACCAGATACACTACCTGGAAGTCCTCAAGGTAAGCCACGGGATTGGCTTGACCGAAGTTCACTTGCCTCATGAGGGCGTTGACCGGCGGACCGCTCACCGTCATCGTGTCATCGGGCTGGGTGAAGTAACGCACGACCGTGACCGGCGTCACCCATGTTGGGGAGAATAGCAAGGGAAGCGCACCGGTTCGGGACTGATACCCCACGGGAATGTCTCCGCCATCCGTGGGATCCGGCGGCGTCGGCTCTAGCGAAATCTCCATTTGCACGGGTGGCCCAGGAAACTCCTGCACGTCGTGCACGTAGGACATGATCCAGTCGCCATTGAGCCCCTTTGGGTTGTCGATGTACAACACGACGAGATCACCGATCTCGAGGCCGGTCCTCTCGCCCGTTGTTCGGAACGTCGAAGACGTCAAGTCGCCGGAAAAAGAAGCCGGATCCACCGCGTCTGGGCTCGCGTTCTGCTCCACCGCTCCGCCGAGGCCGCCGATGATCTCGATGGTATCGGGATCGGCTCCACCATCACCTACATCCGGATCGATGTCCGTCGTCGTGAACGACGGGTACTCGACTGGAAGCCCGGCGCCGGCCTGAAGCGCGTCCCGGCTCACCATGTCGAGGGCGGATCGGGCCGTCTGTTGCATGTCCGCTATTTCCGGCTCGCGCTGAAACGTCGCCTGTCCCCGGCTCAGAAGCCCAAAGACCGCGCTCATGACGATGAGCGTGATCAGCATCGAAATGAGAACCTCGACTAGCGAGAACCCGGCCGAGCTCGATGCCCCGCCAAGGACTCGCTCGCGTATGCTCTTCGGATTGAATTGTCTCATCATGGCCACCACCCCTTTCGCGAATCCCGGCGATCTCCGATGGTTTTGTATTGTCAACGTGCGAAGACACGCCTGGCGGCGAGATTCACGAAGACCGTCTGGGGCTCCGGTCCCCCTCGCCCATGAATGCAATCGAAAAGCCAATCTCCCCCTCGCTCCGACACCCCTTGCGGGTCCGTTCCACCCTTTGAAATCAATAACTTGTACATAATAGTGTCCCGGTCTCGTCCGAGGTTCCTGGGACTCCCACTGTTCGCGGGGGGCGAACCCCTCGCCGGTAGACCAAAAGTCAGCGGTCCCGGCTGCCACTCTTTTCCTCGATCAACCCATACTCACGCATCTTTGCAAGCAGGGTCTTTCCGCTCACCTGCAGCTCCTCCGCCGCCTTGGCTCGGTCGCCGTCCACATAGGACAACACCTGGCGTATCTTCTCTTTCTCCGCCATCGCCGCCGCCCGCCGGCTCACCTCGGTCAAGCTTCCGGAAAGATCGAGGCCGATAGGCGGTGGCGCCACCCCCTCGGTCCCGAAGCCGAGGAGCTCCGGCGTGAGCTCCCAGCCATCACAAAGAATCACCGCCCGTTCGAGGCAATTCGCTAGCTCTCGGACGTTTCCCGGCCAATCGTGGGAGAGAAGCCGCCGCTCGCTCTCGTCGGAAAGCGTCATGACTGGCTTGCCGAGCTCGTGACAGAATCGCTCCACATAGTGCCGTGCCAGCAACGGAATGTCGCCGCGGCGACTCCGAAGCGGAGGGATGGCGATGGGAAAGACCGAAAGGCGATAGTACAGATCATCGCGAAAGAGCTTCTCCTCCACCGCTTTTTGCAGATCCCGATTCGTTGCGGCGATGATG
>JBOGJF010000718.1:0-5109 GCA_050747785.1 Vicinamibacteria bacterium | reverse complement strand
CAATAAGCGTGATCTTAGTATCAGCGTGGTCAGACGCCACCGACACTGGTTCCGGCGTCAATAAGCGTGATCTTAGTATCAGCGTGGTCAGACGCCACTTGGATCTGGCTATGCACTCAATGTACATTGGCCGCCATGTCCAGGCGCTGGACCCAACTCGTTGTTTGTTCGCTGCTAACCCTCGCTTCTTGTATCTCCCGAGGCGTGAACGTACCGCCCTTCATCCCTCCAACCAGTGACGCGTCACTCGCCGATCTCATCGTCATCATCAACAAGCGGCGGGATGTTCAATCGCTCACCGCCAGAGTCGAGCTTCAATTCGAGACCGCTGAAGGGGTGGAGGAGGGTCGGTTGAGACAATTTCGCTCGGCCCAGGGACGCATCTTACTCGCCCGCCCGGAGAACATACGATTGCAGATCGAAGCCCCGGTGTTGGGATTGAATTTGGCGGAGATGGCCTCCGATGGTAGTTCGTTCCAGTTGCTCATCTACCCCGAGGAATACCGTGCGCTGATCGTGGGGAGCAACGACCGGGAGTATATGGAACAAACCCGGAAAATGGAGGACGATCCGGAGCTCAAGAAGGCCGGACCGCTGGTCCATATCCGTCCCCAACACTTCACCTCAGCCTTTTTATTCGATGCGATCGATCTCCAAGACCCCAACATCATCGCCGTCATGGAGGAGGCCCGCCGCCTCGTTCCAGACGATCGTCCTGAAGCGAAACAAGGCGACATGATCGTCAAGAGCTACTACGTTCTATCCGTGATCCGCCGGGGGGAATCGAGCCCACGCCATCAGTATTGGTTCGATCGCGGCGGCCACCTCGAGCTCGTCGGCCTCAAGAGCTTCGATACCCGGGGGGCACTGATCGGCGACGTGACGTACGCGGACTACTTCCTGGCTGGGCCCGTTGGCCACACGATCCCACTGCCTGCCGAGACCTATATCACCAGGCCGTACGACCGATACGCACTACGGCTCGTGATGAGCTCGGAGACGGTGGAGCTCAATCGGGACATCCCCGAAGCGGCTTTCGTCGTCGAGACACCCGGAGAATGGCGTGATTCCGTGCGCCGTGTCGATCTCGACCGAAACGGCCAGTAGCGAGGGACGCCGGTGGGAGAGCCTTCAGCCGTCGCGCAGGCACGAAGTTGCCGAAGCGACAGGCACGGGGGTGGGGTCCCCGTGCCGTGGTGGATGCCCCCGCGGCACTAAGGAGGACAATGACAGCATGAAGAGAATCACGCCCATCCTGGTGGTCGAGGAGATAGAACCCTCGCTCGCCCTCTGGGTCGACCGGCTCGGATTCCGGAAGACCGTCGAGGTCCCGGACGGCAACAAGCTCGCCTTCGTCATTCTCGCCCGGGACAATCTCGAAATCATGTACCAGACAAAGCGCAGTATCGAACAGGAGGTCGACAAGGAGGGTCTTCACCCAGCGATGAACGGAACCGGCCCCTGTGTCTTGTACATCGACGTCCCCGACCTCGGCGAGATCCAGACAAAGGTCGAGGGGCTCGAGGTTCTCGTGCCTTATCGGAAGACGTTCTACGGCGCCGAGGAGCTTTGGATGAGAGAGCCTGGAGGGCACCTCATCGGCTTCGCGTCTCACGCCGAGACGGCCTGACAAGGAGCCGAGGAGCTATCGGATTCGATACGTAATCAGGGAGCGCACGTTGAAGAGACCGTCGTTTTGGGTGGACGTGCTCGGTGGACGGACGACGCTCAGCGGGCTGTAGAACACTTCCCCGCTCAGCGTGAGGCGGTCGGTGAACGCGTACCCGAGCCCCGCGGTGAAAGAAACCGTGAACCCGTCCGTGAGCAAAACCGTGCGGTCGATCATTCCCGCATAGAGCGCATTCACCCGAAAGTCCGTGTCCAGATAGTTGATCGCGAGGCCCGCGTAGGGCTCCAACCTACTTGAGGCGTCGAACCGCCACGCGGTGCTCAATTCCAGGCCTACCGAGCTAAGCCGGTACTCGTCCTCCGAGATCTCCTCACAACCATAGGGATTCCTATCGGGATCGGAGCCGGCGGCGACGGTTGCCTCGTCGCAGGTGAAGTCTCCTTCGATGGTACCCAGTTGCCCATAGCCCCGCAGGCCGACCCGCCAACGGGTCGCTTCGTAAACCGGCCGACCGACCGCGGCGCCGAATAGATGGGGCTTCACTCCAAACGCCTCGATAGGCGGAAGGTAAGTCAGGGTCAAGGACAGCTTGCTGGGTAAGCCGAGCGCGAACCAGGGTCGGATGAAGACCGACGTCTTGTTGAGATCTTCCTTTTTCGTCCCCACGAAGCCCACGGTTCTCTCCGCATCGCTCAACGCGGGGACCCAATCGATCTCGACTCCGAGGTCCATGCTCCCCGACTTGGCGGCTTCCGGGGATCCGAACCCCGTCAGGAGGTTTACCGAGCCAAAGTACTTCATCGCCCAGGACTCCGGGCGGTTGAAGTCTGCCTCTTCTTCGAAATCCACGACTACTTGCCCCAACACGGTTGCGGCGGGCATCCACACAACGAACGCAACCGCGCCACCGAGCGCCCACCGTCTGTTCTCACCCATCTCTCCTCCCCACGAGGCTCCTCCCCTCGCTTGATACTGGTAGCAAGCTGCATGCCGCTCGCGGATCCGGTTTCTCTTTCCGAAGGCGGCAAATGTCCCAGAAATGTCGGTAATGAGAAATGGACGCCGTCAGGGGATGAGTAGTCTTACTCGTTCCGTAAATGGATTACGAAATTGGTAAGCCTGTCCCGGTTCGGTTCGGGGTTGTAACACGGTGTTTTTGGCGTCCATACTATGGAAGACGCAAGAACGGAGGGCATCATGCAGCTCTATCTCGTGCAGCACGGGCAGTCGCTGTCGGAGGATGAGGATCCCACCCGCCCCCTGAGCAAGGTCGGCCTGCATCTTGCCAAACGGTCCGCCGCTCACGCCGCTCGCCTCGGCGTGCGAGTCAGCGAAATCCGGCACTCCGACAAACCTCGCGCCGCACAGACCGCACGGCAGTTCGAAGCCACGCTGGGAGTGCCGCTGCGGGAGACAGAGGGCCTCCACCCTAACGATGACGTGAGCCGCCTCCGACGCGAAGTGCAATCACTCGACGACAACCTCATGATTGTGGGACACCTTCCGTTCCTGGTTCGCCTGGCGGCGGCGCTTCTTTGTCAGGACGAGAGCATGCCGGTGGTGGCATTCCAACAGGCCGGCATCGTCCGGTTGGATCGCGACGAGGGGGGCCGCTGGAGTTTGATGTGGGCGATCCCCCCGGACATTATGCCGGAGGACTGACCGCGGCGACGTTACTAGCCTACGAACAGAATGAGTAGCTCGTCCAAGGCTAGCACTTCGAAGAGCTTCGGTTCTGGGTCAGTTACTGGCCCAGATTCGCATCCTTCCGTCGGACATGGCGCACGCGATTTGTCGACCGCGGCCCAGGATCGCCACGTTGGCGAACATCTCCTCTTTGCTTCCCCAGAGGGTCGAGGCAGCGGCACGCTTGTTCAGATCCCAAAGGATCAATGAATTCTCCATGGCAACCGAGGCGACGTGCTCGCCGTCGGGAAAGAAATCCATGGACGAGATCGTCTTCTTGTGACCCTCGAACAGTGCTACTTGGAGGCGCTGTTGGAGATCGAAGATACGAACCGTGCGATCCTGGCCCCCACTCGCGATCAGATTGCCGTCGGGAGAAACACAGAGGCAGCTGATGGCTGCCTCGTGTCCCCGGAGCGTCGACGTCAGTCTCCCGGTGACTGCATCCTGCACGCGCAGCAGTCGATTGGAATGCCCGGTGACGATCACCGCACCGTCCCGCGCATAAACCAAGGCGGTGATCCCAGAGGGCTGCCGGTGGATGCGACGGCGGCCTTCTCCCAGCCTCAGGGCATCTACCTCCCACAGCTTGAGCGCCGCGTCTTGTCCACCCGAGGCCAGGGTCTTCCCGTCGATCGAGAAGGCAAGGGCACCGACCGCGCCTTCGTGGCCCAACCGCACCTTGATCTCCTCGCCGGTGTCCAGGCTCCACACATGAATCGCGCCATCCAAGTGTCCTGACGCGAGCAGTGCGCTGTCGGCAGAGATGGCCAGAGTGGTGACCAGGCCTTCGTGGCCCGTGCGCCGGTGCATGTCGCTTCGCAGCGTCGCCAACTTGTTGCGGTTTTCCAGATCCCAGAGCCGGATCGCTCCATCGAGTCCTCCGACCGCAACCAAGTTCTCCAACGGTGAGATGGCGATGGCCTGGATGCCAAGGGCCTCGCCGAACGTGACCTGCTCTCGGAACTGGAACCCTTGCTTGAAGCGTACCTCGGAGCTCGTGAACGTGCGGTGCTGGCCGGTACGCATTCTTCCCGGAGCCGCCGGCTTGTCCAAGATGTCGCGGAGCTCGACCGCGGGACCGAAATCTGGAACGATGGCCAAGACGTCGTCCACGATACGGAGCGCCTCCGTGCGATTACCTCCAGTCAAGGCGAGCCTTGCCTCGTCGATCCATTTCTCGGCGCTGACCTTAGCGTCGGTGGAAACCCGTCGCGATTCAGCTGGCGCCTGCGCCAGCGTCGGCGCATCTGCCTGTTCCCGCAGTTGGCGCTCGATCTGGGCAACGATCTCGGTTATCTCGAGTCGTGAGGGCTCGAGCGCCTGCGCGCGTCTCGCCGCCTCCAAGGCCCGTGCCGGTTGACCCTGTCTGAGCAGTGAGCGAGCAAGCCCGAGATTCCGCTCGTACGTGCTTTGTCGGGCATCTTCGCTGAGCGTGCCCTCGGCTGGAGCACCGATCGCTTGCTGAAGAGCCGCCGCCATCTCCGCGAGATCCCGGTAGCGGCCGTCGGGTTCCTTCGTCAAGGCGCGGCTCACCACCTCCACGATGCCGTCCGGGAGCCCCAGGGCGCGGGCGTCGAGGGTGGGCGGCACGGCGTGCACGATTCGGTAGATCAGGCTGGGGACGGTCTCCGACTCGAACGGCCGATGCCCACTCAGTAACTCGTACAGAATGGTGCCGACCGCCCACATATCGGCGCGATGGTCGACCGGCTCTCCTTTGATCTGCTCGGGTGCCATGTACGTCGGGGTCCCCATCACCAAACCGGTCTTGGTCTTCATCGTGGAGTCTT
>JBOGJF010000717.1:0-2904 GCA_050747785.1 Vicinamibacteria bacterium | reverse complement strand
GCTACGCAAGGAGCGACTCTGGAAGACGATCCTTGGTGCGGCGATGGTGGCGGGGGGTGTGGTGCACGAGGGCCGTGGTCGCGGCGTCTTGATTGCCGGAGGCACCATGGTCGTGATGGACGCCCAGAAAACGGAAGAATCCAAGATGCACCTCGAGTCTCTTCGGGAGTTGGCGGCCTCACTCGATGCGGACGTGGCCCCGTTGCTCATCGACGTCGAGGGAGACGTGATGCGCCTCACCGGATCGGTCGAGACCCAGTACGAAACTTGGCGTTCTCTTCTCCGCACAATTTTTGCTACGGAAACAGGATTACCTTTCGACCCCAACTTAGAGAAACCGATGGCCGAGTCGGGCCTCTCGAAGCCCTGACTCGCGCGTCCCGAGCCCCATGGCGGCGCTGGCTCCCGGTCAACAACTCGGCCACCGCTTCACGTTGATTCGACCTCTTGGTGAAGGCGGCATGGGTGTCGTCTGGCTGGTCGAGGACCACGAGCTCGAAGAGCGAGTGGTCGTCAAGCTCGTACCACCCGCTGCCCCTCCGGAATGGATGGAGCTACTGAAACGCGAGTGCCGTAACTCTCGCCGCCTCGTCCATCCGAATATCGTGCGCGTGTATGACTTACACCAGGAAGGTCCGCACCGGTTCATCTCGATGGCACATGTCGAGGGTGACGACATCGGCCAGCTGCGCGGCCAGCCTCTCGGGGCGATACTCCCCAAGGTCCTGCCGGTCGCCGACGCCCTGGACTACGCTCATCGAGAGGGAGTCGTGCACCGCGATCTCAAATCGAGCAACGTTCTGCTCGATGCGAACACGGAACCCCGCATCGTCGACTTCGGTATCGCCGGACTCCTGAGGGCCCGTGGAGAAAACCGGCTTCTAGGGGAAGAGCGCGAGCCCAGGACGTCCGATGACATTCATGGCTTCGGCGAGTTGCTCTACGAAATATTGAGCGATCGCGCGGAGCCCCTGCCGGACGAGCTCGCCTCTCTTCTTGCCGTTCTCCTGAACAGGGATGACACCGATCGCCTTCCGACCATGGGCGCGGTGAAGGAGGCCCTTCGAGACGCACAGCGGAATCTCGACGCTGCGGCGGCACACCACTCATCGAAAAAAGCGGTTGCGATCGCACCGCCGCCGCGGGTGGCACGAGGAGAAATGATCCGGCTCGAGGTCTCCGGGCCAATGACCACACGCGCCTTGGAGACTTCACCGAGCGGAGTGGGCTGGCTCACGATTGCGACCTTCGTGTTTCTGACGGTGGCGGTCGCAGCAGTTTTTTTCCTGTTACCACGGTGGGCCCCTCAACCCACGGTGACCGTGACGGCCGAAGTCACCGACGACGTTTCTCCCCAGTCGCGCACCGTCTCGCCCGCAGAAGGCACGTTCTCACTAGAACACCAGGCCGAGCTCAAGACCCGCGCGGAAGAACGGCGCGAGGAGGCACTCGAGCTGCGGAATGCTCTCGAACAAAAGCGCGCATCCCGGTGGGGTGGCGCGCCCTACCGAAGCGGCTCGGCGGCCATCGAAACGGCGGAGGAGGAGCTTCGGGCACGCGACTATGAAGCCGCGGCAGAGACCTATGAGAACGCACTCACCGCCTTCCATGAAGTCGAGGCGCGGGGTCAAGGCATCCTCGGAGACGCTCTCGCGGATGGCGCGCAAGCGCTCGAGTCAGGGAGTTCTCCGGCCGCCATCGCCGCCTTCGAGCTCGCCTCGACCATCGATCCGGGAAACGCCGCCGCGGCGACCGGGCTCTCCCGCGCCCGAGTGTTGAACGATCTTGTGCGGCTCCTCGCCGAGGGCGCGGACCAGGAGCGGCGGGGCGATCTCGCTCTCGCCCGGGAGAGCTACCGGAAAGCCGTCTCGTTGGATGGCTACTCGCAGAAGGCTCGGCTTGCGCTTGCGCGAGCGGAAGGTAACCTCACGGAAGTCGCGTTCCGCACCGCGATGTCGAAAGCCATCGAGGCCTTGAACCGCGAGGACTATCCGTCCGCACGCGGGTTCTTCGAGGAGGCCGCGAAGATCAAGCCCGGCGACTCCCAAGTACTAAGAGGGATCGCCCAAGCTGGGGAAGGCATACGCGTTCAAGCGATTGCCTCTCACCGGGAGAGCGCGCTGCGGCTCGAAGGCCAAGAAGAATGGCACCAAGCCGTGAAGGAATACGAAGCCGTGTTGCAGCTCGACCCGACGATTCGTTTCGCTCTCGAGGGCAAGGCACGTAGCGACGGGAGGGCCGCCCTCGTCGACCGCATCAGCTATCACATCGCGCATCCGGAGCGACTTTCCGACGAGAAGGTGCTGACCGCAGCGGCCGCGCTGGTCGAGGAGGCAGACGGCATTCGAGCGCCCGGTCCAAGGCTTCAGTCGCAACGCGCTCAGCTGGCCGACTTGGTGCGTCGGGCGTCGACCGCCGTCCCCGTCCTCTTGGAATCCGACAACCAGACCGACGTCGTGGTCTACCAGATCGGCACGCTCGGCCGGTTCGTGCGTCACACGCTCGTCGTTCGCCCGGGCACCTACACCGTGGTGGGAAGCCGGCCCGGTTACCGAGACGTTCGCGTGGTCCTGCGCGTCGAGGCGGGAAAGGAACCCCAGCCCCTGATCGTCCGTTGTGAGGAAGAGATTTGAAGGTCCACATAGAGGATGGTACCGGTAGCCGGCGAGTCGAATCGGTCGACTTTCCGTTGACGGTCCGCGACTCGACCACCGGAGCCATCCGCCTCGAGGCTTCGAGCGCGGTTCCACCGTCTTCTCCATCGCCGGCGAGGGCCTTCATCGGACTCTCGGAGGGCGACCTCTTTGTGCAGCCAGCGGAAGCTTCGCTACCGGTGCTATGTAACGGGACGCCTCTGAAAACATCTCAGTGGTTGCGCGATGGGGATGTGCTTCGGGTCGGAAG
>JBOGJF010000716.1:0-8226 GCA_050747785.1 Vicinamibacteria bacterium | reverse complement strand
GCTGCTCTATCCACCTGAGCTACAGGCGCTCGCGGTGCTTGGGGGCCTGGTTGTCTGCTCGGCCTCTTGGCCGCTTTGTCCGCCTTGGTGGTCGGGGCGAGAGGATTTGAACCTCCGACCTCCTGCTCCCAAGGCAGGCGCGCTAACCAGGCTGCGCTACGCCCCGCGCAAACAGATCATTATAGGGTTCGTTCTCGAGATCGGTCAAGAAACTCGCATACGCGCGCCATGGCCTTGCCCCGATGGTCGTAGAGGCGCTTCTCTTCCAGGGTGAGCTCGGCGAAGCATTTGCCGATGGGTGGATAGAAGAAGATGGGGTCGTAGCCGAAGCCGCTCGCTCCCCGCGGGGCCTGGGCGATCAGGCCCTCACAGCTCGCGACGGTCTTGAAAAGGATCTTGTCATCCTGGGCGATGGCGGCGGTGCTGACGAAACGTGCTTTCCGTTTCTCCGGGGGGACACCGGCTAGCAGCTCGATTAGCTTGGCGTTCTTGACGTCGGAGGACGTGTCCTCTCCCATCCAGCGTGCGGAGTGGATGCCCGGTTCTCCGCCCAGCGCCTCGACCTCGAGCCCCGAGTCCTCTCCGAGGGCTGGAAGCTTCGTGGCGCGATGGTAGTAGAGCGCCTTGGCGATCGCGTTGTCGAGGAAAGTCGGTCCCGGCTCCGGGGGTGAGGGCAGGTGGGGCCAGTCGTCGAGCCCAACGATGTCCACCCCGCAGGCCGACAAAGCCGATGCTTGTTCGCGAATCTTCCCGGGATTTCGGGTGGCGAGGAGAAGCTTCAAGTCAGGCGGGGCTAGGAAGGAAGGTGAGCGGCCCGAGGACCTCACTTTGGTATTGCACGATCTCGGCGATGCCCTTTTGTGCCGAGTCGAGAAGCGCGGAGAGCTGATCCTGTCCGAATGGCTCGGACTCCGCCGTGCCCTGAATCTCGACGAAGCGACCTCCGGCCGTCTTCACGACATTCATGTCCACCTCGGCACGAGAATCTTCGTGATAGTTGAGATCCAGGAGCAAATCGCCCTCCACGATCCCGACGCTCGTGGCGGCGACGAAGTCGCGGGCGGGGAAGACCTTCAGAGTGCCCTCCTCGACCGCCTTGCCGAACGCGAGGGAGAGTGCGACGAAAGCACCGCAGATCGAAGCCGTCCGTGTTCCGCCGTCGGCTTGGATGACGTCACAGTCTATCCAAATCGTTCGCTCGCCGAGTTCGGTCAGATCCACGACGGCCCGCAACGATCGGCCGATCAACCGCTGGATCTCCTGTGTGCGACCCGAAACTCTTCCGCGGCTCGACTCACGAGAGATTCGTTGGGGCGACGAGCGCGGCAACATGCCGTACTCGGACGTAATCCACCCCTTGCCCGTTCCCTTGAGAAAGGACGGCACCTTGTCCTCCAACGTCGCCGTGCAGATGACTTTGGTGTCGCCGACTTCAATCAGGGCGGATCCTTCGGCATAGCGGATGTAGTGGGGGCTGATGGAGATGGGGCGCATCTCGTCGGGGCGCCGGCCGTCTACGCGCTTCATCGTCCCGACGTCTGTTCCAACCGTCGCGGCCCGCGCCCATAGGGTTGAGTGAGATCGAAGTGTCCCGCCAACGTAGGAACTTCGCGTCCCTCGACCAGGAACTGAACTCTCTTGACCGCCGGGAAGTTGGCGATCAACGTGTTGGAGAGACTGTAGACGGTGAGCTCCTCGGCGCGGGAGCCGCCGATGTGATTGGAAACGAGCTCTTGAGAAAGATCCACGAACGCCAGACCCTGCGGCGTGATGAATAGCTCGCGCAGCTGAACGCCGGGCGGCACGGCGGAAGAGCGGCCTTGCCGCGACCCGGCAAGGAGCTCCCGCAGGACTTGCTTTGCTTGGTCCTGCAGGTTGTCTGCCAGAGCGATCTCCCGATCCTCGACGGCGAGCTCCGTCCCCGATTCGGAGAGCATATACAACGTGACGCGAATGCGCCGGGTTGCGGGGTCGCTCACTTCTCCGTCTGGTGAGGGCAGCGGGATCGTCACCGGCTGGTCGATGGGTGCCTCAGCTTCTTCGGGAGCTTCGGTAACGGGCTGGTCGAGGAGCCAGATGGTCAGGGTAACGACCGTAGTAACGAGCGCCACCGCGACCGCGATGGCGATGAGGAGACCCTTCTTTGACACTCTAGTGCTCAGGGCCTCTCGCCGGAGCGCTGCTCTCCCAGTCGGGCCTGGCGGTCGAATCGATCCTTGTACTTGACGACCCCGCGGTAGATGGCGTTGGCGAGCTGATCTTGGTAATCGCTCGAGCCCAACCGGCGTTCTTCGTCAGGATTGGTAATGAAGCCAACCTCGATGAGCGCGGCGGGCATCGTGGCTCCCATGAGGACGCGGAAGGGAGCTTGTTTTATGCCGCGGTTCCTGTCCTCCGAGCGGCCGGCCTGGAGCTCATCCTGCAAGAGCTCGGCCAACCTGGCCGATTCGTTCAGGTGCGAGGCTTGAGCCATGTCCCAGAGGATGAAATCGAGATCGGAGGTCGCACGGGGTCGAGCCAAACCGCTCACGTTCTCGGAGGCCGCCACGCGACCGGCCTCGTCGTCGCTCGCCTCGTAAGAAAGATAGTAGACCTCACTACCGCTCGCATTCCGTCCGGGTGAGGCGTTCGCGTGAATGCTCAAGAAGAGATCGGACTTGTTGTTGTTAGCGATGGTGGTTCGCTCGTCCAACTCGAGATAGTTATCGCCATCCCTAGTCAAGAGCACCCGGACACCCAGGCGGCTCTCCAGGAGCTGTGCCAGACGACGCACGATCCCAAGGGTCACGTCTTTTTCCTGAAGCCCGCCGCGACCGGTCGCGCCGGTCTCGGATCCGCCGTGGCCGGGATCCAGAGTGATGGTCTTCAGTATCCCTTGCGCCGTGTCGTCGGTTGGAGTGGGGCCGGGAGGCGGCGTGGGTCGGGGCGGAACCGGAATATCAGGTGTGCGGTCGGCGGTCGCGTCTTGACCGAGAGAGCCGGGAGGCACGATCGGCGGGACTTCCACGTCCGTCGGGACGCGACTCCGGAAGAGGTCCAGCACCATGCGGGACGGGCTTTCGAGTTGGAAGGCCTTGAGGGTTCCGAAGCTCTCTCCCAAGGCAATGGCCAGGAGATAGCCATCGGGCTCACGGCTGAGCTTAATCTGATCCACGACACCGTCTTGCAGCTCTTCACTCGAGAAGTCCGATTCCAGGTAGCTCACCGGTATGGACACATGGACCCGTCCGCCGCCTTGCGTCACCTGGTACTCGATGGTTGAGCTCGACTCGAGAACGACCCGGGTGTAACCGGGATAGGGGAAGCTGGTGATCGAGATCCGCGGGAAGCCCTCGCCGATGGCGAGCAGTCGCGTGTCGCTCTCGTATGTGACCCTTTGGGTGACGATTTGCGGGAGGACTTTCTCGAGGAAGTCCAAAGGGACGAACCAACGGCCGCCGCGAGCCGCGATGGGTGCAGACAGCAGGACGAGTTTGCCAGCGGTACCGATGCGGACCATCGAGCGGCCCGCCGAGACGACCGCGGAACGCTCGCCCACCGAGAAGGTGGCCGAGGTGGAGTCGGCATTCGCCTGGATCGTGCTTCCCAGGAAGCGATTCAGCTCGTCCAAGGGCACCATCGGCACGTTGGCGAGCTCGCTGATCGGAATGGCCTCGCGCCCTTGGGGGCCGACCACGGTGACCCGCTCCATCTGGCTCTGGCCAAATGCGGTGGGCGCTAGTGCGAGCGCCCACACCGTTAGCCAAGTGCGGTTCAGTCTCGAGCCTACTCGGCCGGGTCGCTCGGAAAGGAAGGCTTTCATCGCGTAACACCCTTTTTACCAAATAGATAGAACTCAGGCAAGTGGCTCGCTGATTGGCACGCGAGCGGGCTTCGAGGAGGCCCGACGACAAGGATCGAAAGGCTTCGTTAGGAAGGGTTTACTCGGCCGCCCGAGCCTTGGCGAAAAGCGGGGCCTTGGTCGTAACTTTGGCGAAGGCGGCCTACTCCTCGACGAGCGAGGGGCGGCGGCTCGGATCGATCTCGAGAACGTACTCGCCCAGATGCGTGATCTGCTCTTCACCCATCAGGTAGCGAAGCGTGTTCTTGAGCTTGGTCTGTTGGATGAAGAGATCGTGCTCCGGGTAGACGCCTTCGGGTGACATGGGGCTCTTGAAATAGAACGACAGCCACTCCTGAATCCCCTTGAATTCGCTTCGCTGGGCGAGATCCAGAAACAGCGCGAGGTCGAGGACCAGAGGTGTGGCCAGGATCGAGTCGCGGCAGAGGAAATCCACCTTGATCTGCATCTTATACCCCAGCCAGCCGAAGATATCGATGTTGTCCCATCCTTCCTTATTGTCGCCGTGCGGCGGATAGTAGTTGATCCGCACCTTGTGATAGAAGCTCCCGTAGAGGTCCTGGTAGAGCTTCGGTTGCAGGATGTATTCCAGCACCGATAGCTTGCTCTCCTCTTTCGTGCGGAAGGATCCGGGATCGTCGAGCACTTCACCGTCTCGGTTCCCCAAGATGTTGGAAGAGAACCAGCCGGTCAGCCCGAGCATGCGCGCCTTGAGCCCCGGCGCGATGATCGTCTTCATCAGGGTTTGCCCGGTCTTGAAGTCCTTGCCGGCAATCGGAACGCCTTTCTCGTAAGCGAGCATCGACAGCGCGGGTATGTCCACAGTCAAATTGGGCGCACCGTTGGCAAATCCGATACCACTCTTGATAGCCGCGTAGGCATAGACCATGCTCGGCGCGATCTCGGGTGCATTCTCCTTGAGTCCGCGCTCGAAGGCGTCGAGGTCCTTGTGCACTGGACCAGCGGTCAGGTACGACTCGGTCGACCCGCACCAGATCATGACCGCGCGCTCGGCACCGGCGCTCTTTTTCGCGTGGGCGATGTCCTCCATCAACTGCTCGGCGAGATCCATTTTGGTCTTGCCCTTCTTCACGTGAGTGCCGTTCAGTCGCTTCACGTATTCCGGGTCGAAGACCGCCTTCATGGGGCGGATCGATTCCAGCTCGGCGCGCAGCTGCTCGAGCTGCGTGCGCTCGAGGACACCGGCATGAACAGCAGACTGGAACGCGTCGTCCTCGAAAATATCCCAAGCCGCGAAAGAGAGATCCTGAAGGCTTGCCAGCGGGAGGAAGTCCTGGATCATCGGCACGCGGTTCTCGGTGCGTTTCCCCAGTCGGATGGTGCCCATCTGGGTCAGCGATCCGATGGGCTTGGCCATCCCCTTTAGGACGGCGAAGACACCGGCAATGAACGTCGTGCTGACCGCACCCAGGCCGGGAAGCAACACGGCAAGCTTGCCTTGCGGACTCTTGATCGTGAATCTCTTCTTGGTCATGCCTGAGCTCTCCGGGCCCCGGTCGGGCCGAATAAGTTCTGATTCGCTGGTGGCCAGCGGGTCGAAAGGTTACTAAATCGCTCCAAGGTCAGCAAGTATTTCGGGGTTAGCGAAAACCCAGCAATCTCAGATTCTCTTGGGCCACCGCGGCCCACTCCGAGGTTGAGTCCTGGCTCGTATAGGCTAGCCAGGCGCGCCGGGCGGTCTGGGGCAAGCCCGTTTCCTGATAAAAGACCGCGAGGTTGTAGAGAACCATGAGGTTGTGCTCGTCGATGGCGAGGGCTCTTCGCAACAGAGCGAGGCCTTCCTGCCTCAGCTCTTCATTCTGGGAAGGCTGGCGGAGGGAGCGATCGTAATAGATCGCGCCCAATCCGTTGAGCGCCTCGACCGAGTCTGGGTCGAGCTCCAGGGCTTCTCGCAGCAACGTCTCGGCCTCGTCGAGCCGAGCAGCGTCCAAGAGGAAGAGACCCAAGGCGGTTCGAGCGTCGGCGTCTCGCGGCGCGAGCTCGATCGCACGCCGGAGTCTCGACTCGATGGAGGTCTCGAGCGCTTGTTCGTCGGGATCGGCGCTGTCGAATCCGCTTCGGGTCACGCGCCCGCGTTGGAATCCCGGGACGTAGCGAAGAGGCAGGCGGCCGGTTCCCTGTCTCAAGGCGATCCAATCCGTCGTCGCCTGGGCGATCAAATTGCGACTCCGCAACGGTGAGATCACGGTGGCGTAGGCCCACCATGAGAACAAAGCCAAGCCCATAATGCCTGCCGCCACGGGAAGAGCTTTCGCCCAGGTAAGCCGCGCGGTCCGATGCGACGCCGGGCTAGTTGCCACGATGCGAGGGCGCAAGCGAGCGAGCAGATCGCTGGCGTTCGAATCCGGTAACCGGGAGAGGGCGGCTTCTTCATCGCCCGTAGGCGGGGCTTCCGCAGCCAAGACAGTAGCTACATAGCGGACACACTCCGCACAGCGATCGAGGTGGTCCTGGACTTCTCTGCTTCTCCTAGCGGACAGGGACTTCTCGATGAAACCGTAGATGTCCTCCGGTTCCAAGTGTCCGTCCGTAGGTTCGCTGTCCTTCATAGGGTCGCCCGCCCTCAGGGGGATCCTGGGCTCGTGTAATAATAATGTCCCGAGCCGGCACCTCTCACACGCGCCGACGTGCGTCTCCACGATACCCTGGGTCAGCGGATCCAGCTCGTGACGCGCGTGAGCGGCGAGCTCGTCGGCGGATGGGCACCGAGTCATGCGGATCTAGACTCCATTCAATGCCGCGGGGCCCCACTCACCCCTCTCACGGCCCCCTCGCTCCTCGCTCGGGAGCCTGCAAGGGCTAACGGCTCCGGCTCGCCCGAAGGCGAATCGTCCGCATTCGGGCTGCTTCGAAGGTATCAGATGTCCCGGTATCACTTCGAAGCTACTCCCGCCCGGGATACTTCGCGCCAGCGGGCGGGTTGAGGACTCCATCCAGTGCTGCGGGGCCCCACCCCCGCAGCTCGCCCTCCGGCGACTTCGCGCCTGCGGGCGGGTTGAGGACTCCCGGAGCCCCTCCGGCTCATTCGACGCCCTTGGTCTGTCGAGGTAGTCAACCCTGTTCAAGGAAGACGACTTTTCCATCGAGAATCCTCCTTCGCCGGCCTACGGCTGGCCCGCGATCTCCTTCTGGATGGCCAACCGAAGCCGCCGGATGCACTTCTCGACGCCGCTCGCCGAAAGACCCACCGACCGGCAAGCGGCGACCTCCTCGATCGTCCGTCCCTCGAGGAAATAGAAGCGGAAGACCAAGCGGTCACGCGTGGGAAAGCCGGTCCGACGGATCGCGGCGGCGATTTGCTGCCGCAGCTCCCTCTCTCTCGCCGTCTGCTCGGGGCCGGCGCCATCACTCGCCACGAGGTCAACGATTTTCCGGGCCTCCGCTCCTCCCTCTGCCGCTCGCACCGGCGCGTCGAGAGAAGCGGCGGCGGGAGGCGTCTTCTGGGCTCGGAGTTTCTTGAAATGATCGCGAACGAGGTTCACGGCGATCGTATTGAGGTACGTGTAGATCGAGTTCTCGCTCCGACCCCTAAAACCCGAGAGGGCTTTTCTCTCCGAGTCCAGCAACCTTAGAAAAACGTCCTGCGTCAGATCGCGCACCGTTTCGCCGCTTCGGTCGACGTTGGAGCCAGGGTTTTGCAGTGCCTCGACGCGGAAGGTGCGATAGAGCGTGAGTCGCACCCGCCGCTCGAATCGAGATAAGAACTCGAGCCACGCAGGGTCATCGGGGCCGGCCTCGACGAGCCTTGCGATGAGCTCACGGTTGGACAACCGAGCGACGTCCACCGGATGCCTATATCCGCTCGAAGGTCTTCCGGTCAAGCGAGGAGCGAGGGAGCACCGAGCCGTGGGGATGACGGGCCCCGCAGCCCCGCAGCACGGAATGGAGCCGCGAAGGAGCTACCAGAGCTAGAATGGAGCCATGGTCGCTCTGTGGCTCGCGCTGATGTTTGGGGCGCAGGCGCCTTCCTTGCAAGGGTTTCGCACGAGCGTCATCGTCGAACAGGCCGGGGAGTCGATGACCTATGACGTCTACCTCCGTGAGGGGACGATCCGCATCGACCCACCCGAGGCGGAGCTCTATGTCTTGGTCGATGTGACGGCTCCCGGTCTCACGCTCGTCTATCCCGACCGGGGCTGCTATTACCGCTTGAAGCCTCCCGAGCATCGGCCTTTGATAGAGCTCGGGATCTTGAATCTCTCCTGGTTTCCGTGGGTCGCGCCAGTGAGCCTCGATCTGGTCGAAGGCGTCTCCCTGGAATCGCGCGGTAAAACTCGCCTTCCCGACGGACGTGCCGGTCTGCGCTTCGAAGTTACATCGCCCGCCTACGATCGAGTCGTCGCCGCCTATACGGTGGAACCCAG
>JBOGJF010000715.1:0-3946 GCA_050747785.1 Vicinamibacteria bacterium | reverse complement strand
GCCCCATTCGTCGAGCCTGCCGGGGGGAAACGTTTCGAGAACGATGTCGGCCTTCTCGGCCAGGCTGCGAAACCACCGGCGGCCCCGATCGGTCTCGAGATCGAGCTGGACCTCGCGTTTGTTGACGTTGCACGCGAGCCAGGACAGGCTCTCCGGCAGACGGTCTCCCTCACGGATGAGCGGCGGCCATTGCCGCGAAGGATCTCCACCCGGCGGCTCGACCTTGACGACGTCGGCTCCGAGATCTCCGAGAATCTTGCCGGCTAGATAGCCGAGCGGCCCGGTCGCGTCGAGCACTCGATAGGGTTCGAGCAGCATCGTCACGAGAACACGCCTTTCTTCTCGAGCTCGCGGTAGGTAGCGCGTTCGAGGCCGAGCCAGCGACAAAAGATCTCTTCGTTGTGCTCGCCGAGGCAGGGAGCAGGTTTGCGAACGCATCCCGGTGTCTCCGTCAGTTGAAAGGATCCCATCCGGTAGTGATGCTCCCCCATCTCACCATGCCGCTGCTTCTGCCAGACGTCCCGGGCAGCGATCTGCGGGTCGGAAAAAAGCTCTCGCATGGTGCGGACGGCAGCGGCATGCACTTTGGACTCTTGTAGTCGGTACATCAAGCGATCCGCGTCCTCCGCGCGCGTGCACTGGGAGATCCGTTCGTTCAACTCGACCTCGTGCGCCCGCCGTTCGGAGGCGGTGACAAACCGTGGATCCCTGAGCAGCGCGGGAAGGCCGGCAGCGTAGCAGAAACGTTCCCACTCTTCCTCGTCCCAGCAGCTGATGACGCACCACCGCCCGTTTCGGCACGGATAGCAGCCGTGTGGAACCGCAACCGGATCCCGGTTTCCGTTTCGTGTTGCGATGTTGCCGTTGACCGCAAAGTCGATCAACGGCGTGGCGACGAACTGGAGCCCCGCCTCGTACTGCGAAAGGTCGATGTGTGCGCCCTCCCCGGTGCGGCGCTGGTGGTCGAGCGCCGCCAGGAGCGCGATCCCACCGTAGGCCACGGCAATGAGGTCGATATAGGGACCATAGATGAAGAGCGGCGGGCCGTCCGCCCTGCCAATGAGCTCACTGAAACCGCTCAAGGATGATAGTTGCGATCCGAACCCGGGATGATCGGCGTAGGGACCGGTCTGACCCATGTTGCTCGTGCTCAGCAAGACGAGCCGCCGGTTGCGCTTCTTCAGCTCGTCGTAGCCGAGGCCCAGTCTCGCCATGACGCCGGGCCGCATGTTCTCGACGACGAAGTCCGATCTCTCGATGAGGCGATGTGCCAACTCCAGGCCCTCTGGATGTTTCAAATTCAGTGTCACACCGTATTTCGAGTCGTTCCAAAATGCGAAGGCGCCAGCGCGGTTCAGCCCCGGCTTGTTGTCCTTGAACGGAGGGTAGTGCGTGCGAAGGCCGTCGGGTCGCTCGGCCGACTCCACATGAATGACCCGGGCACCGAAGTTCGCGAGATACTTGCCGATTCCGGGACCGGCCGCGAAACTGCCGAACTCGACGCCGGTGATTCCTTCGAGAGCGTCCTTCATCGTATTGTATTAGTGCCGTGGGGCATCCCTTGCATTAATGCCGTGGGGCCGCACCGCCGTCTGGCCAACTCCAGCTCAGCAACCACCTATTTTGACGGCCACGACTGACCGCGGATCGGCCACCGTCGCTGCGTGCTTCGCACTGCGCGACAGCCGAAGGCTCCGCTCGCGCAAGCCCGTTGTGATTCTCATAGGCGCGCTAGTGGCCGCTATCGACTTCCACTTTCTTCGACCCCGGCGACAGCATGCCGTCCCAGCGCGGTGCCTCGTCGAGGTGGATCCCGAACTGATCCAGGAGACGCATCACGGTTTGGTCCACGATCTCCTCGATGGTCTGCGGGCGATTGTAGAAAGCGGGCACCGGTGGGGATATCGCGACTCCCATCCGCGCCAGCTTCAACATGTTCTCCAGGTGCACTTCGTTGAGCGGCGCCTCGCGAACGACCAGCACCAGCTTGCGTCGCTCTTTGAGGGTCACGTCGGCCGCCCGGTGGACGAGGTTGTCGCTCAAACCGGTAGCGATAGCGGCAAGCGTCTTTGTGCTGCAGGGAGCGACGATCATACCCGAGGTCTGGAACGAGCCGCTCGAGATCGTGGCACCTAGGTCGTTCGCAGAGCAGGTGTGCGTCGCCATTTCTTGTACTTGATCGACGGTATACGAGGTCTCGTGCACGAGCGTCCGCACACCCCACTTACTCATGACCAGGTACGTCTCGATATCCGTCTGCTGGAGCATCTGGAGAACGCGGACCCCGTAGATCGTGCCGGTCGCTCCGGTGATGGCCACGACGAGTCGGCGTGGAGTCGATGCGGTCATGGGGGCCAATTCTATCACTTGGCACCGGTCAAGGCCCGGATCTCCGCCTGGTGAGCGGCGTCGTGCTCCGCCATCATGAGAGGCAGATCACACAAGGACACCTGACCCACGCCCTCCTGCGTGCCGGTTCTGAGCCAATCCTCGGAGTCGAGCGATCGAAGGGCAGCAATGTTGGCAAGGCGCGCCTCTCGGAACGCCGCGACACCCTTTTGAAGGGACCTCATATGGTACCGGCGCTCCTGGGCCACGCGTGCCCCGTCGAAGTCCGGCAGCAGCGGATGCTTCTCTCGCAGTAGCCGCTCTATTCTGAGGCCGAAACCCTCTCGCTCCAGATCGGCGAGATGCCACGACTGTTCCACGGGCGAGAACGTACCATCAGGACCGCGGGTCGTGCTCTCCTCTGGTGTCAGTGCAGAAAAACACTCGGCGAGGAAGCCCGGCATCTCTTCGAGCTTTCTCCACAAGGTGTCTTTCTCGATTCGTGTGAGACGAAGATACTTCATTCTTGGCTACCTCCCAGCCACGCCGTCTGGATTTGCTCTTTTCGCTGCGCTCACCAACGGCAGCTCCATGAATCGAGCACCCGGAATCGGGTTGAAGCGATAAGGCGCCACCTCACGAAAACCCAAGCCCTCATAGAGACGCTGCGCCGCTGCCATGGTGGGGAGTGTGTCCAAGAGCATGCGGCGATACCCGGCTCTCTTGGCCCACTCGATGGCACGCCTCGCTAGAAACAGGCCGCACCCGCGCCCCTGGAACGCCTCTCGCACATACAGTCGCTTCATCTCACACGCGACGGTCTGGCAGGGGCGAACCGCGACACAGCCCGCTGCCGCCTTTTCCACCACGCACAATAGAAGCGTCCCGTGGGGCGCCACGTACTCTCCGGGAAGGTCAGCCACCTCGTCCGCAAACCCTTGGAAGGAGAGATCGATGGCCACCCATTGGGCGTACTCGCCGAAAAGACGGCGGACTGCCTCCAAATCCGCGCCAGAGACAACCGTCCTCGATTCCACGAGAGTTGACTTCTAGGGCGCCACGGATGGCGCCTCCCCCGTTCTCCACAACCAAAGGCTCGCCGCCCCGCCCGGATGCAGCTCCCAAGGATCTGTTCCCATTCCCTTCCATCCGTAAGGGTCGACTTGGATCCGACGGGATCCCACGACACGCCCCACTTCGAAGTGCAGATGCGGTCCGAGGCTGCACCCCGTGTTGCCGGAAAGTGCAATCCGCTGTCCCGCAACCACCTCTTCCCCTACGGTCACCAACACCTCACTCACATGGCCGGCAAGGCTCACGAACTCCTCCCCAGACGGCGCAACGTGTCCGAGTAGGACCAGCAAACCGGTTGTGATGGCTCCCATCGGGTTACTTCTGTTGCATCTCAGAAGCACGACCGTCAAGGTTGCCAGGATTGCGTGGATCAGCCGATCCTGTGTCATTTCTGTCTTGGGACCAAGTCATACCTTCTGTGCAACAAGAAGAAGCAACGGCGATCCGACGTGGTACGGATCGCCGCTAGGCGATCCGAAAAGATCCTGGGTCTCGAGACCAGCCTCTCGCAGGAATTCCCGCACTTCACGCACCGTGTAGACCC
>JBOGJF010000714.1:0-7362 GCA_050747785.1 Vicinamibacteria bacterium | reverse complement strand
GTGATGAAGCGGTGGCGTGCATCGGTGACCGTGACGTTCAGCGATATCAAGTCGACCGTGACGCGGAACTGGTATCGGCCCTCGTCCACGTTCTGGTCTTGCTGGGCCGGGACCGGCTCCTGCGCCTGTTCAGCCTGCCCAGCTTCCTCGGCCTGTCCAGCCTGTCCGGCTAGCCGATGGCTAGTTGTCAAAAGCGCGGTCGTCACGAGCGCGGCAAAAAGCCATTTTGTGCGCGTCAATCCCGTCGTCACTCCATTTCGGATCTCGTGGACGTTGACAGGTGAAGAGCGCTCCCTGAGAATTCCCAACGACGCGGGTGCGTAGCCGGGTCCTGCCACGAGGCGAGCCCCATTTATACCGCGCCCGGCGGGCTCGGGTCAAAGGAGGATGAATCTGGCGAGGCGTGCGGTGGTATTGACCATCAGCGATGGCGTCGCTGGCGGCACCCGGGAGGACCGCTCCGGCGAGGTAGCGGCGACGGAGCTTCGCGGGCTCGGGTTCGATGTCGTTGAACGGGGCGTGGTGCCGGACGACCGGGAGGAGATTGGGCGTCGGCTTCGGGGCTGGGTGGCAGGTGGGGCGGTCGATCTCATCGTCACGACCGGAGGGACGGGATTGGGCCCGCGGGACGTCACACCGGAAGCCGTGCGGGATGTCATCGATAGAGAGCTTCCGGGCTACGGCGAGCTCCTCCGGTCCGATGGTCGCAACCACACGCCGTTGGCTTCGCTTTCGCGAAGCCTGGCGGGTACGGCGGGGAGGACGCTCATCGTTGCGCTCCCCGGGAGCCCCGCTGCCGTAGAGGAAGGGCTGGACGCCCTGCGACCGACGCTCGCGCATGCCCTGGACATCCTGGCCGGCGAGCCAGGACACTAGCGGGAGCGAGCATAGGCCTTGGGCGCCCTCAGGCGCCCCGGCCGGGAGGAATTGAGCCGGTGGGATACGTTGCTCAACGGAACCCGGCCGACGAAAGCGCAGGCCGCGGGGGTGGGGCCCCGCGGCACTAAGACAGTCGATGTTGTCAGCCTGGCGGGCCAGCGGTAAGATTGAAATATGTCTGTGGCCCCCCAAGGGTGCCCAGCCCGGAGGACAGGATGCAAACCGTACCGCCCCGGCCCACGACACGGCGCCGCTACTCCCGTGTGCCATCCCTGGGGGAATGTTTCGCACAATTGGGCAACGGTTGGGAAGGCTCGGTGCTGGACCTCAGCCTGGGCGGGATGCTGCTGCGCGTCAAGCGGGTGCTGACACTCGGGTCCTCCTACTTCGTCAAGCTGCTGCTCCGCCAGCAAACGATGGTCGTCGAGGCGCGCGTCGTGCGCGTCCAGAGCTCCGCCGGGGATTACCTGACCGGGATGGAGTTCGTGAAGCTTTCTTCGGAAGATCGGGAGGCCCTGCGAGGCTTCACCGAGTCGAAGACCCAGAAAAAGTCCTGAATCGCTCCTAAGTCGCTAAGGGAATTCCGTTTGCTTCTACTTGCCGTGGGGGCTTGCCCCCGGGCGGTTGCAGAGTTATAATCATGGATTCGACGGAAAACGAGGCCTCGGGCCCGTGTTAGAAACAGGTCAACGGAAAGCCATGAAGAAATCGGAACTGGTCCAATACAAGAAAGCCCTGGTAGACAAGAAAGAAGAGCTCGAGGAGTCAGTGGGTCGGACGATCATCGACGAGGACTCCAACCCGGATGGGCATGGAGACTTCGCCGATCGCTCCGCGGCCGCCAACGAAGAAGAAATCAGCATCCAACTGAAACAGACCGACACCAAGCTGCTGCGAGCGATCGAGGTCGCGCTTCAGCGTGTAGAGGCCGGCACCTACGGGATATGCGTCGAGTGCGAGGAGGAGATCGCTGCCGCCCGCCTGAAAGCGGTCCCCTGGACCAAGGTCTGCATCGGCTGTAAGGAAAAGCAGTACAGCTAATCCCCCCACTTCCCTGCCCCCGAACCCATTGTGCCTCAGTAGGTAAGCTTGAAGCCTGTACTTGACAGGGAATTCAAGCGCGTGCTATAAAACCGCGCTCGTTTCGATAAACCGGGGAGGCCCCTTCAAACTGGGATGGCCTCCTCGAAGTTTGTAAGCGCGTTTCTCTTCATTCATCAGAAGTACATCGTGAGTGGATTGTTCTGGCTTATTCCGCTTCTGCCCGGTGCCGGGGCGTTCGTCAACGGACTCTTCGGCAATCGGCTGCCCAAGACTCTTGTCTCGGCGATAGCCTGCGGCAGCATCGGCCTTTCGTTCCTTCTCGCCCTCGCCAGCTTCTTCGGCATCTTTTGGGCCGGTGGAGGCACGGCCGTCCAGACCGCGCATCTCTTCACGTGGATCCCGGGAATGAACGTCGTGCTGACCGACGGAAGCCTGGGAACGCTTGACATCGCCTGGGAGTACCGTCTCGATTCTCTTTCCATGGTGATGGCCCTCGTCGTGACCGGAGTGGGTTTCCTCATCCACATCTACTCGGTGGGCTACATGGCCCACGACCCCGGTTATGCGCGGTACTTCTCGTACCTGAACCTTTTCAGCTTCTTCATGCTGAACCTCGTACTAGCCGCAAATTTTCTACTCATGTTCATCGGGTGGGAAGGCGTAGGCCTGTGTTCTTACTTACTCATTGGATTCTGGTACGAGAGGAAGTCGGCGGCCGACGCGGGGAAGAAGGCCTTCATCGTCAACCGCATCGGTGATGCGGGTTTTCTCTTGGCGATGATGTTGATCTTCGTCAACTTCGGCACGCTCGATTTCTATGTCGTGATGGGTGCCATCGCCGAGCGTTTCGCCGATCCCGAAGTCGGTTGGGGTCTCCTCTCCGCCATCGGCGTCCTTCTCTTCGTCGGTGCCGCCGGCAAGTCGGCCCAGATTCCCCTCTACGTCTGGCTGCCCGACGCGATGGAGGGTCCAACGCCGGTGTCGGCGCTGATCCACGCCGCCACCATGGTGACCGCCGGTGTCTACATGGTCGCGCGCTGCGGTGTCCTCTTCGAGCACGCTCCGTCGGCGATGGCGGTCGTGGCGGTCGTGGGTGCGCTCACGGCCATATTCGCCGCCTCCATCGGTCTCGTGCAGAACGACATCAAGCGCGTTCTCGCGTACTCGACGGTGTCGCAGCTCGGCTACATGTTCCTCGCCTGCGGCGTCGGAGCGTTCACCGCCGGCATCTTCCACCTCATGACCCACGCCTTCTTCAAGGCCTGCCTGTTCCTGGGCTCGGGAAGCGTCATCCACTCCATGGAGCATGCCGAGCACGAGTCCGGTGGACATCGGAAATACACCGAGATGCAGGACATGCGGAACATGGGTGGGCTCTATCGGCACATGCCCCGGACCGGCTTGACGTTCATGATTGCGACGGCCGCGATCGCCGGCGTTCCCCTGACGGCCGGATTCTTCAGCAAAGACGAAATCCTATGGCTCGCCTACAGCGGCTCACACGGAAGCGCGGTCTTGTGGCTCATCGGGGTGGTGGCCGCGGGTATGACGGCTTTCTACATGGGGCGTCAGGTTCTCATGACCTTCTTCGGAAAGTTCCGTGGCGGAGCCAAGATGGAGTCTCATCTTCACGAGTCGCCGGGCGTCATGACCTGGCCGCTGATTCTGCTGGCGGCGGGATCCCTCCTGGCTGGGTACGTAGGAGTGCCGCACGCTTTCGGAGGCGCGAATCGTATCGAGGGTTTTCTCGAGCCCGCGATTCTCGCCGGAACCGACGTCGCGGCGGCCGAAGGCGCCGCTGAGGTGGCACACCATGCCGCCAGTACCGAGATCCTGTTCGCGCTCATCTCGATTGCCGTGGCGGGATTCGGCTTGTTCTTGGCTTACAACTTCTACGTCCAGCGACCGGAACGGCCGAAGGCCATGGCCGAGGCGTGGCCGGGAGCGCACCAGACTCTCTACAACAAGTATTACGTCGATGAGCTCTATGACAAGACGTTCGTCCAGGGAACGCTCAACGCGTCAGAAGGCATGGCGGTTTTCGATGCCAACGTGGTCGACGGCGCCGTGAACGGCACCGCCTGGGGAACGCTATCGGCAAGCGACGGCTCCAATTTCATCGACATGAATTTCGTGGACGGCGCGGTCAATCTCGTTGGCACCATGCTCGCGAGCGTTTCCGGAACCTTCCGCCGCGTGCAAACCGGTCTCGTCCAGAACTATGCCCTGGTGATGCTGATGGGGATCTTCGTCCTCGTGGGCCTTTATTACTATCTGATCTAAGAAAAGGACTCGCTCGATGCTCGAGAACAACGTACTCGGTTGGCCCATCCTCTCTTGGGTCGTTTTTCTTCCCGGCGTGGGTGGTCTCATCATCCTGTTCTTCGTCAAGAAGCAACAAGAAGATCTGATTCGGTGGCTCGCCAACATATTCGGCTTTTTGGGATTCCTCGTTTCACTGCCGCTTTGGTTCTACTTCGACCCGGCCGGCGTCCAGTTCCAGTTCATGGAGCAACACGACTGGATCCCGAGCATTGGAGTCCAGTACTTCCTGGGAGTCGACGGCATCAGCATCCTCCTGATCCTCCTCACCACCATGCTCGGTTTCATTTCGATCCTGTCCTCGTGGACGGCGATCACCGAGCGAGTCAAAGAGTTCTACGTGATGATGCTCCTGCTCCAGACCGGGATGCTGGGCGTCTTCGTGGCGTTGGACTTCTTCCTCTTCTACGTCTTCTGGGAGGTCATGCTGGTCCCGATGTACTTCCTCATCGGGGTCTGGGGCGGTCCGCGAAAGCTCTACGCCGCGATCAAGTTCTTCCTCTACACGCTGGTGGGGAGCGTCCTGATGCTGCTCGGCATCCTGGCACTTTATTTCTACTACTACGAGCAGACCGGAATCTACACGTTCAATGTTCTGGAGCTCATGAATCTGGGACTCCCTTACGATCTCCAGTTTTGGGTTTTCCTCGCGTTTTTCGTCGGTTTCGCTATCAAGGTACCGATGTTCCCGTTTCACACCTGGCTTCCCGATGCGCACGTGGAGGCGCCCACTGCGGGCTCGGTCATCCTGGCGGGCGTTCTCCTGAAGATGGGGACGTACGGTTTCGTGCGGTTCTCGCTGCCGCTGCTGCCAGAGGCGAGCAAGGGGGCAGTGTGGTGGATGGTTTCCCTGGCCATCATCGGTATCATCTATGGCGCGATGGTGGCTCTGGTGCAGACCGACTGGAAGAAGCTCGTCGCCTATAGCTCGGTCAGCCACCTCGGTTTCGTCATGCTGGGGATCTTCGCGCTGAACGAGATCGGCCTTCAGGGAGGGATCCTGCAGATGATCAACCACGGTCTCTCGACGGGTGGGCTCTTCTTGACGGTAGGACTCATTTACGAACGGCGTCACACCCGCGAGATCGCTGCGTTCGGGGGACTTGCGAAAGTCGTGCCCATCTTTGCGGCGATGTTCCTGGTCATCGCTCTCGCCTCGCTCGGGCTGCCGCTGCTCAACGGCTTCATCGGCGAGTTCATGATCCTTCAGGGTGCCTTCGCGGTGAACTGGGTGTGGGCGGCCTTCGCGGTCTCGGGCATCGTCCTGGGAGCGGCCTATCTGCTGTGGCTCTACCAGCGCACCATGTTCGGAGCGCTCGACAAGGAAGAGAACATGAAGCTCACCGATCTGAACTGGCGCGAGCGCTGGACTCTCATTCCCATCATCGTTTTCTGCGTCTGGATCGGTGTCTATCCAGCACCGTTTCTGAAGTTCCTCGAAGTGCCGGTGCGGAACATCGTCCAGAAGATCGAGTCGTCGCCCATCGAGGCGGCAAGCGCTCCCACACTCCCGACGACGCCGACGGCCGAATCCGATCGCTAAGGGAAACTCGGCCGGCAGTTCGTCGCGCGAGGACGATGCCGATGCCTGCCGATTCCGGGGCAAGGTTCCGGAAGCTTGCCTTGCTCTCAACCGTCGGTCTGATGTTCCCCGTCTCGATTACCATGGGCGCGGCCGCGGGGTACTATGCCGACCGTTGGTTAGATACGTCTCCTTGGCTGTCGTTCGTGGGCCTCTGCTTCGGCATCGCCGCGGCCTTCATCAATCTGGTTCGGGTACTCAAGAAGTTCGATGAAGACACCTGACGAACCCGAGCAGACCGAGCCTTCTGTCCGGCGCGTCGGCTGGCTGGCGATGGGCGCGACCCTCGCCACGACGGCGATTGGGCTCCTCTGGGGAGTCGACTTTGCGCTTTCGGTCGCCGGCGGGGGCTTGCTGGCGCTTCTCCATTTCGCCGCCCTCCGCGCGATGGTCGAGCGGGTGGCTCAGCCGAGCCCCACCCGCGGCAGCAAGCTGGCACTATTGGGTTTCGGGCTGCGCTACGCCTTGTTGGGTGCCGCGCTCTATGTTATATTCGCTGTTTGGAAAGCGAACGTGGTGGCCGTCAGCCTGGGTCTATCGGCTCCGGTAGCGGCCATCTTTTTTGAGTGGGGCTTCGAAGCATTCGAGGGTCGCGCGCGGAGCTGATCGCCCAGCGCAACTCACTAGACGCCTCCAAATCTAATTCCGATCCCAAGTACGCGAAGACTTCGCCGTGGCTGTCGGCGCGAGCGCAGCCATGAGCTCATGCGGAGTCGCGTAGCCGACGGAGCGTGAGGCCTGGGGGTGGGGCCCCAGGCCATTGATTGAAGAGCGAGCGCCGGACTAAGTCATGGAACAGCTCGAGCACAAGTCATTTCTTTTCGGAATCCTGAACCAGGTGCTGGGAGGCCCCGTGGCCTCACTCCTGACGGCCATCGGATTCCACGTGGATCCCGCCCACCCTGTCATTCCCGATCACGTGATCATGGCCTTCTTTTTTGCGGCGCTGCTTACCGCGGGAGCGGCTTGGTTTCGGTCGAGGATCCGAGTCGAGGAGCCGGGACGGCGCCAGCTGGCGCTCGAAGCGCTAGTGAGCGGCTTGCTCGGTATGCTGGCAGAGAACGTCGGTCCGAAGGGACGTCAGTTCCTGGGTCTGGTGGGAACGTTGGGGTTGTTCATTCTCGTCTGCAACCTCGCGGGCCTGATCCCCGGGTTATCGTCTCCCACCACGAACCTGAACGTGACGGTGGGCTGCGCCCTCGTCTCGTTCCTCTATTACAACTACCAGGGAATCCGAGCCCACGGCCTGGGGAGCTACCTGAAGCACTTTCTTGGACCGGTCCTCCCGCTGGCGGTCATCATGCTGCCCATCGAGATCATCAGCCACATAAGCCGTGTCCTGTCTCTATCCATTCGTCTCTTCGGCAACATCTTCGGTGAAGAGCTCGTCATTCTGGTGCTAGCCAGCCTGATTCCGTTCCTGGTGCCGCTGCCCATGATGGCGTTCGCGGTGTTCGGTAGTTTGCTCCAAGCTTTCGTGTTCATCATGTTGACCATGATCTACCTCGGCGGCGCCGTCGCGATGGAAGAGCACT
>JBOGJF010000713.1:0-3199 GCA_050747785.1 Vicinamibacteria bacterium | reverse complement strand
AAACACGACACCCCGAGTTCGGACGGCTTGTCCGACTTGCGCGATTTTCTCATTGCGCGCACCGGCCGAGACACCGTCTTTCACGATGAAGAGGTGATAGCACTGAGTGCAGAGGCCACGTCGCCCGGTGCCAATCTGACAGCGGCCGCAGAACGGACTCCGGCACCGCGCACAGCGCTGCGTGCCGCCGCGGTCCCCAAACACGAGCCCCAGTAACACGATGAGCACGCCGAATAGGACAGCGCCCGCCGCGAACCCCACCACCCGCTCGCTCGAGAGGATCGTCTCCCGTATCGATGGAGGCGGGCTGGGATGGAACGACTCCGAAAGCCCGAAGAACTTCGCGAGGACATAGTCCGTTCCCAACCTCACGTCGGCGACCGCTCTTTGTTCTCCCGTTCTCTCCTCGAACGCAGCGACCGCCCGGCCGTCCAGGTTGTCAGCCTGGGCTCGCGCGCGCTCGCGCTCGCTGAACTCGAAGCTCTCTCCGTGGGCCAGGCTCTTGTTGTAATGAGCAAGGGCGAAGTCCGGATGTTCCGCGATCGCGTTCGTGTATTGGAGGATTGCGCCTTGCCAATCCCGCTGCGCGAAGTACACGTTGCCGAGATTGGTCTGTGCTGCCACGTCGGTAGCATCCTCCGCCAGCATCTCGCGATACACCGACGCGGACATCTCGTAATCACCGAGGTTCTTGTACTGGATGGCGAGGATGAGCTTGAGATCACGGTCGTTCGGATGCTGTTGGAGCGCCGTTTGCAGCACCGCGACGTCGGTGGCGTCGAACGTGCCGACCTCGGACGAGATCGCCGCGCGGAAAACAGGATTGACTACCGTCTTGGCCCAGAGGTTCTGAAGCTCCAGGACCGGGCCCAGCGCTAGAAAGAATACCAGGGCCAAGAGACTCAGCGCTCTTTCGCTACGGCCTTGATGCGCGAACGTCAGCGCCAGCCAATACGGTATGAGCCAGGCGAAACCCACCGTTACGATGAGCGGCAACAAAAGGATGAGGCAGGTCAGCGCTTTCACTCCGGAGAAGCCAATCTGTGGCGCCAGGCGCTCTTCCAAGTCGTGGTTGAGCAGGACTGCATAGCGATAGAGCATCGCCGTCGCGAAAATACCAAAGACCACCAAGAGTGCCAGGACGACGATCAAAAGTAGATCGAGGCGGGCATAGTAACCACTCCAAAAGGAGCCTAACGGAGCGAGGTATCCCTGGACGACGAACGGTAAAGATGCGGTGGGCCAAAAACTTCCTGACCGACTGGCGACCCGAGCCAAGCCGAAGAACGGCGTCGGCAAGCTGGGATCCAGTCGCGTGGCGGTCTCGAAGCTCGCCTTGGCTCCCGCGAGATCCCCGCGCTCCAACAGCGCGCCACCCCGAAACGTGAAGGCCAACGCGATGTCGTGCAGCTGAAACGCGTTCCGCTCGACTCTCAGGCGGGCTATCTCGACGAGAATCCGATCGCGAAGCTCGGTCTGGCCCTCGGACTCCGCCTCCAAATAGCGCCACCAGAGCTGATCGAAGCTTCGGCTAAGGTCGGAAGGCAGTCGTGCGTCGTCCACGCCAACCGGATCGCCCGCGGGGAGCTGGTGAATCGACGCCAACGAGGCAAGGGGTTCCAGCAAGGCGACGAGGCCTGCCAACGCCAGCAGGCCAAGCGTGCTCGACGGGCTCAGGAACCTAAGCAACCTAACAACCTTCAGCGGTTTAGAGTACCCTGTGCAGGCTAGGATGTGAGGCACGACGCCTTCAGACGTTCAGGATCTTGGCTTTCGCCATGTAGCGCATTCGGAGATCGTAGAGCACCTGCTCGAGGACCCCACCTTCCTGCTCGGTGAGATTGCCTTTCGTTTTCTGTTGGAGGATTTCGAGAAAGGCGATCATGTCCTGAACCGCTTGCAGATTCTCGACTCGTTCCCCGGAAGCCGGATTGGGCATGTCGCCGAGCTGCAGCATGGCGTTGGTCGCCAGCATGCCGACGAGATCGAGGAACGTCGCTTCGGAGAAAGCCTCGGTCGCGTGGCGTGGGATGGCTCCCGCCGAGGGCAGCGCGGTCGCATCGGACGGACGCATAGAAGGCGCCCGTTGCGGACTGGGTTCGGGAGAGTCCTCGGCTTCCTCGCGGAGCTGGCCTTCCGAAGTAAACTTCCTCCGGTCGGTAACCTTGAACCCTTTGCCTTCGTTCTCTGGGTCGCTCATGAGCGCGGTCCCCGCAACGTGCCTTTCCGTCTATCCGCCTCGTCTGCTCGAGGGCTGGTTCCGAGGGTCCTGGTGTGGTGTAGGTTTCGCCGGAGTCAGGCACTCCAGATGCGTGAAATCAAGAAGTGGTCATGTTAGCACAAAGAAACATCGGGATCAACCGGGCTTCGCCCGTATCTTGCGGTGATATAATGCTTTATCTATGGAGTCACCCGGAAGCTTTGCGAAGTGGGTCCCGATTCTTGGGATGGTTAGGGGCGGCGCGTGAGCCGCAGTGAGCGCTGGCAGGCGCTGACCGAGCTGATGGCCCGCTTGCGCGGGCCCGAGGGCTGCCCGTGGGACAAAGAACAGACGCTCGAGTCATTGCGTCCCTATATCTTGGAAGAAGCTTATGAACTCGTCGACGCTATCGAGCAGGACGACACGGAAGCCATCCGAGAGGAGGCGGGCGACCTGCTGCTGGAGGTCCTCTTCGTATCCCAAATCTGTGCGGAGCAGGATCGCTTTCGCTCCGAAGATGTGCTGGAGCACCTGGCGCGCAAATTGGTGAGGCGTCACCCCCATGTCTTCGGCGATCGGGAAGCCGAGAACGCCGGTGAGGCCCTGGCGCGTTGGGAGGAAATCAAGGACTCCGAAAAGGAATCCGGAGGAGAGTCCTTGCTGGCCAAGATTCCGCGAGCCCTTCCCGCTCTCGTCCGGGCCTCGAAGCTCTCGACGCAAGCCGCCCGCGTGGGTTTCGATTGGGCCTCGGTAGAACAGATCCTCGACAAGCTCACGGAAGAGCTCGACGAGCTCGAGACGGCCCGCCGGTCTGGAGATCGGCAAGGGGTCGTCGAAGAGATGGGCGATCTGCTCTTCGTCCTTGCGAACCTGGCGCGTCATCTCGGCGTGGACCCGGAGCTGGCCCTCCGGTCCGCGAACCGGAAGTTCGAGGAGCGCTTCCAGCATATCGAGCAACGTCTCGCCGCCGACGGCCGCTCGCCCGCCGGCACCAGCCTG
>JBOGJF010000712.1:0-5251 GCA_050747785.1 Vicinamibacteria bacterium | reverse complement strand
CCTCCGAAGACGTCGAGGAGACTTTCTCGACGCCGGGAGCGGAGCTCACCGATTGCTCGACGGGACGGGTGATGAGGGTCTCGATCTCCTCTGGGGCCACACCGGCGTACTCGGTAGCGACGGTGATGGTCGGGTACTCGATGTCCGGCATCAAATCCACGGGAAGCCGCATGAACGCGATGCCCCCCAGGAGGACCGCCACAGCGGTCAGCATGTAGATCGTGATCGGTCTTCGAATCGAGAACTCGGGAAGGCTCATTGGCTAACCATCCTTGAGATAGAGGCCCTTCATGGATCGCATTGCCTTTTCTTGGGAGTCTATTCGGGAGGCACTTCGACGGTGTCCCCATGCTGGAGTAGGTTCGCGCCACGGGTCACGATGATTTTGCCCGGCTCGAGGCCCTCTACGGCCTCGATGCTGTCGTCCTGGGCGGCACCGATCTGAACCGGCTGGAACTGAGCCGTTCCCGCGTTTACCACGAACACCCCTGGTTCTCCGCCGCGGTAGACCAGTGCGTCCCGCGGCACGAAAACGGCCTGCCGCTGCAGGGTAAGGTTCAGGTCGACGCGAGCAAACATCTCCCCCTTGAGCCGCCCGGTCGGGTTGGGGATCACGATCTCGACCGCCGCGGTCCGCGTCTGGGCGTCCAGCAGAGGCGAGATCCGGACCACTCGGCCCGTCGTCTGCTCGCCTCCCATAGCGTCCACCGCGACCGTGGCGTTGTCCCCGACTTGAATCTTGACCAGTTGGCGCTCGGGAACGTTGACCACCGTCACCATGCGGGCCAGGTTGATGAGGAGAACCACCGGATCATTGGCGCTCAGAAGGGCTCCCGCGTCGACGTAGCGCCGCGCCACCACGCCGTTGATGGGCGAAAAGATCTCTGTTTGGCTGAGCCGGATGCGGAGCTCCTCGAGCGCGGCTGCCGCTTCCTCCATCTGGGCCTCGGCCAGAGTCACCTGGGCCTCGGCGACCTGCACCTGAGTCTCAGCCTGTTCGGTTTGCTGGGAGGAGACGATGCCGTCGCTCTCGAGACTCTTGTAGCGTTCCGCTTCCAGCTTCAGATTCTTCATCTCGGCTTGCCGCTGCGCGATGAACGCCTGGGACACCTGAAGGGCCGCTTCGGCTCGACGCACCTGCTGCCGAAGCTCTCCGTCCTCGAGCCGGGCGATGAGTTGGCCTTCCCTCACCGTATCGCCAATGTCCACCCGGAGCTCGACCAAGCGGCCTCCCACCTTGGGAGCCAGGTCTACCTGCTGTTTGGCGCGCAACGAGCCCACCAGCGTGACGTTTTCTTGGACGTCGACCCGCTTCGCTTCCGACACCTCGACCGGTTGGCCGCGTCCGCCCGGGCCCCCAGGCGCTTCTCCGGGGCCGCCGCGACCTCCCATGGCAACCCCACCCGCGTTGCCCCACAAGGCGCCATACAGGCGAAAGGCGAGGAGCGCGCCCAAACCCACCAGGGCCACCAGAACGATTTTCTTTCTCATGTGGTCTTCTTATCTTCCTTCAGTCAGCGCGTCCGGCCCACTCTATCGCCAGCCCCCGCGGCTTCTTTGTCCCGGTCCCCACGCCTGCGGGGAGGGGTGCACTTCCCCCTTCAGCCCACCTATGTAAGACGACCCTGGCCCACCGATTTGTTTCACCGGAGCGAAAGAATCGGTCCCCGGGGGGAGGAGTGCCTCACCGGACGGTGTCAATGGGTCATCGCATAGACAACATAGTTGACGCCCAGCTTGTAGGCTTCATTGGTGATGTCGATGGGAAAGTACGCTTGATCGGACCACTCCCAATACTCGGCGACGTCATTGTTGTAGTTCACGATGACCATCATGCGCTTGGACGGGTCATTGTCCTCGAAAATCCCGAAGTAGCTTGGATATACGGGCACGAGCGGGTGGGGGAAGTCGATGGTCTTGAGGTCGAAGAAACAGTGAAAGATGGGATGGCTGATGTCGAGCTCAATCAGCCGATACTCGGGAAGCGCCCTTTTGATCTGGGCCTCGAAGTTGTCCCACTGTTCGTTCTCGAAGTCATCGAAAATGAGGAAACCCCCGCGAAGGAGGTAGCTCCGAACGTTCTGCGCCTGCTCGTCGGACATCGTCCAGAAGCCCGGCTCCGAAACGTAGGCGATAGGGTACTTGAAAAGATCCGGGTCATCGAGATCGAAGACATTCGTGCCATCCTCGTGAACCTTGATGGTGGTGAGCTCCGAGAGGATGCGTGACAGGTGTTGATCCGCTCGGGGATAGTCGTGTGCCCAGCGCGCTCCACCCCATCGGAATCCCCATTCGTCGATTCCAGAGCCGTAACGGATGCGGGTGAAGGCGAAATGGCCCCGGTAAGCCACCGTCTCAGCGTAGGATTCCGAGTCTCCACGCCGCCGGCCCTGGCCGCGGAGCGCCAAGGGCAATACGAAGAGCAGGACGGCGGCGGCCACGCTGGCACGGCTCGCGCGCAGGTGAAAGACCATCAACACCGGACCCGCCTTCCCATACCAACCCATACTGACACCGCGTCCACTCCCACGCAACGTCGGGGGATGGGCCGTCTCTCATCGGGAAGGTCTTGCGATGCAGTACAAATGCCGGTCGGTGCGGATGAAAATCTGGCCGTCGGAGACCGCTGGCGAGGCCAGGCTGCGCTCACCGAGCGCATTCGTGGCCACGATATTAAAGGTGCGGCCCGCCTCGAGCACAACGGTCCTGCCGCTCTCTTCGAGGAAATAGACCTTTCCATCGGCGGCGACCGGCGATGCGGTAAACACACCACCGAGCCTCTCTCTCCAAACGCCCGCGCCGGTCTCGGCGTCGATGGCGGTCACGATACCGTGCTCGTTGGCCATGTAAACCAGGCCCTCGTAATGCACAAGCGACGAGACGTAGGGCGCCCCGGTGGGAAAGCTCCACCTGACGTGGCTCGCGGAAACGTCCCCGCGCCCTCCACCTCGGACGGATGCGTAGGGTCCACTCGAGTAGCCGCGGCTCACGTAGAGGATTCCGTCATGCGAGACGGGCATCGGTATCGCGAGCGGAGTCGGCCCGCCCGTGTACCAAAGGAGCGCGCCCGTCTTGGGGTCGAAGCTCTCGAGGCGGTGGCTGGAGTTGACGACGAGCTCGTCGCCCTTCTCGCTTCTCAGAATGAACGGTGTCGAGTACGAACGAAGCCCGGAGCCGCGCTCGACTTTCCAGATCTCTTTTCCGGTCCGCTTATCGAGCGCGAGCAGATACGCGCGGGCGGGATGATCGCAGAGTAGGTACAGAAAATTCTCGTAGAGAACGGGAGAGCTGCCGTGTCCCCACAGAACGTCGAAAGGTGCGTACTCTCTACCGAGGTGGCGCTGCCACAGCAATTCGCCTTCCATATTCAGGGCGACGAGCTGACCGGTGCCCACCCAGGCGTAGACCGATTCCCCGTCGGTCACCGGGCTCGGGCTGGCGAGACTGTGCTTCCCGTGGACGGCAGGCAGATCTCCGTCGGCGGCGAACTCATAACGCCAACGTAAGTGCCCGTTCGATCGGTCGAACGCGTAGACGACGAACTGCACTTCGCCGTCGTCGCGCCGATAGTCGCGGGCCAAAGGGGCTCCCGCAAACTGTGCGCCCCGGTGGTCGATCGGCCCCACGCCCATCTGAGTCGTGAGGAATACGTGGTCCCCCCACACCACGGGGGATGACGTCCCGAGTCCCTCGAGTGGAGCCTTCCACGCGACGTTGTCTTCGGCGGACCAATGCGTGGGAAGATTTTCTTCCCTGGAAACTCCGGTCGCCTCTGGACCGCGCCACTCTGGCCAGTTGTCGGCCACGGCCGGTGTGGCGCAAAGAACGACCGAGAGTCCGATGGTAAGGCGGCCCGTGAAGAGCACCGTCTGCGTGTTAGAACCGGAAAAGCTTGGTGAACTTCACGGCGATGGAACGGGTGGCGAGGAAAGGCTCGATCGAGAGCTCCTCGCGTCCCTCGCTGTACACGACGAAGAGGTCGCTTCCCGGCTCGTACTCCCAACGGAAACGAACGCTCGCGCTCAAGGAATCGGAGCGGGAATTGTACTGAATGAAGCTGCTGACGTACATCCTCGGGCTGAACGTGTAGTTCACCCGGGCGCTGACCAAGCGCGTATCGAAGCTTCCCTCTGGCAGATCGACCCAATTGAGCGAGAGGCGAGGCTCGAGAGAGAACTTCTGCGATAGCTCGACACGTCCATTGAACGTTGTTTCCGTTCGATCACCGCTGAAGAAGCTTCCGGTTCGAAACGTGGTCGTGGAGGGAACGAGCCGCTGCGCGCCGAGCACGTACACCAGACGCACATCCTGAAACTGGTACTCGCCCACCGGAAGAATCACGTCAGGATAAACCTCGAACTCCTCCGGGAGGAACTCGAAGTCGTTGTTGTACTCGACCCAGGCCTGATCGGAGTTCTCGAACTCGATGCGGAACAATCCCTGGGCTATCTGGGTCTCGACGCGCCCTCCCGGATCGGTGATGTAATCGATCTCGCCTTGGAACACGAACCGGCGGATCGATTCAATGGATTGTGGCCGAGGACTGAATCGACCCTGAGCGAAGCTCCTTCGAAAGTCCTCTCGCCTGAGGAAACCGAGCTCCGGCTCGAAGTTCTCTCCCACGTAGAGGTGCTCGAGGATGAGTCCGTAGCGGTCTCCAGCGTAGGTGAGGTTGCCGATATAGCTCGCTTGGTCGTCTCCCACGCTTCCGCCTCCCTCCAAGGGCGTGCGGCTTACCGCGTAGTAGCTGTTGATCTGAAGGTTCTGGAAGAAGGCGAAGTTTCCGTCGACACCGAAGAGCGAATTGGAGCTCGCTCCTTCGGTCGGGGACGTGTTCCGGTAGGTGCCGATGAGCCCGATGTCGCTCCGCGCGAGGAAGTCACGCCGCAGGCGAAGGACCGAGAAGTTGGTGGCCGGAATCAGGGGATTCTCCTCGACCCCGCGCGTCTGAATGTCGAGGGCGCCGATGCGATAGGCGCCGGAACGGCCGGTCACACGGCCCCCGACTCGGATGGGATCCTCGCCCTCGTCGGTGAGGCCGATCCGGCGGCTAAAGAACATGATGGGAGTGAGTTCGGAGTTTTGGACGCCCGGCCGGGCGGAGCCTCCACCCCCCAATTGTTGCACGCCACCGAACGCGAAGATCGATTGCCCCTCCAGGAAGAAATCGCGCTTCTCAGGGAAGAACAGGCTGAATCGCGTCAGGTTGATCTCTTGCTGGTCTTCCTCGACCTGGGCGAAGTCGGTGTTG
>JBOGJF010000711.1:0-2440 GCA_050747785.1 Vicinamibacteria bacterium | reverse complement strand
ATTTCACGCCTGGAACTCCAGGGTCTTGCCTTCCGGGCGTTTTCAGCAGATCGACGAGGTCCATAATACTCGGAAGCGTACTCGGAAGGAACAAACGGCGTCATGCTTCTGAGTTGGCCGCCCTCGACCAGCGGCGCTCAGTCTGGCGCCGCCAGCCAGTTGCCAGGTCCTGGAAGCGCTACCGAAATAGTGGCGGCCCGACTGCCGCGTCCGATGCGGGCATTCATACGGAGGTTATGAGTTGGAGGAGCTAGATCAGCCCGACACGTGCTGTATGTCACCCCCGATCGGCCCAAAGACCCTCCGCGAGATGAAGCAGCTTCTGCTGGAGCATTCCCGCTCGGGTTCCGGTGTGCACGCAATTCCAGAACCCGCTAGCGCCTAATTCCCGACTGGGAAGTCGGTTACCTGGGTAGCCAAGCGCTCCAAGTTCCTCCTGTACTCCTCGTCAGAGCGCAGGTCCGCATAGAGTTTTCCCCGTAGGAATGGAGGGATATCACAATCCTCCACAAGGCAAGGGATCACTTTCACTCGGCGGCCATCGATTTCTTGATTCATTGCAATCTCTACTTCCTTCTGGACCCACGGCGATGCGACCGCAGCGGCGGATAGCAGAACAACCAGGAACTCAACGCTGTTGATTGCGGTCCCGATCTTCGAAATGAGCGAATCGCCATAGCGCATCTCGGCCTCGTCGATCCAGACCCGCACGCCGCGGGTTTGGAGATCGTGCGCGAACCGGCGCGCAAATGCTTTGTCGCGCCAGCTATGGCTCAGAAACACATCATGTCTAGCTAGATCGAGGTTCACGATAAGACCAACGTAGTCTATGTCCCAACGGACCGCAGGCCCTAGAGATACCTGGATACTCTGACCAGGCGTGTCCGCGAGATGACGTCGCAGGAAGGACCACGAGTAGATGGTCTCGCAACTGTCGAAGGGTTGGAGTAACGGCAAGCCCGGGGATCGAACCCGGTGAAAGTAGTCAGAATGCCCGTCCGGCTTAACACGCAGCCCGAAGCCATCAAGGACATGGCCGTTGAGAAGAACCTCGACCCGGGCGTCGAACTCCCGCGAGTGCAGGCCACCGAAGTGCCGAAGGCAAGCGACAGTCAAGTACCCGCGGCGAAACCGTGCGGGCACTCGCGCCGGAAGCTGGAGCGCCCATGACGAGAGTGTCGATTGCTTCGCGTCGAACTGTGCCGGCGTCGCCGGACCGAGGATTGCTGTCGTGTCGGAGGGAAAACTCGTGGCTGGGTGGCCATTCGAGTCTCGAATCGTACCAGCAAAGCCATGCTGCACAACGGCACTCGAACCGGCAACGGATACGACCTCCCACTCGAGCTCATCTCGCGTTGGATGCAGTTTCCCAGCCACGTCCTCAGGTAGATCATCTCCAGAGATCTGTGTATTGTAATTTGGTGAACTGTCGGCTCGTGGCGCATTTTGCTCCTGACCGTCAGTGCGATGTGAAGTCGGTTCGGGGGTGGCTATTAGCTTCGCGAGGAGCAAAACGTCGTTCTTGACAACCTCCCGTCGCCACAAACTGCGATCTGTCAGGTGTACGAGTCGAAATCCCCGCCCGGCATGATGAGAAAGCTTGTCACGCCGTCCAAGGCGGACCTTGAAGCGCCCATCGCGCTCGAGGGCATCGGCCATCGATTGTTCGAAAACAGCCTCCTCGATCAACGGGAGTCCCTCTGAAGGACCCTCATACGCGAGAAACCGTCCATTCCATTCAGCGCCAACCCAACGTGCCCGCGTTCTGCCGCTACTCTCTGGCAGTTCTGTCGGCGCGGGGGTTGCTGCTCCGAGAACCCGCACGATTTCATCAACGACAGTGGGGATTCCCCTTGAAGTGGAAACCGCCAGTTTCGCAGCCAGCGTCGGAGAATGTTCTCCGATCACGTCGGCGTTAACCTTGTGCCACACCGGGAGAATGACCTTCTCGCCGTGTTGTACCTCACGGGTCGCGAGACCATCGAGTTCTCGCCGCGGCCAGTTCTTGGCAAAGAAGTCCGGGCTGAGTATGACCACGCCGAAGCGGCACGAGGCCAAGCCGCGATCGATTTCCGTCGGAAGGGAGTCTCCGAGTGTGAGAACGAACTCGTCGTACCATACTGTGAAGCCTAGTCGACGCAGTTCAGTCGCCAACGGCCTCGCAACTGCGTCCTTGTCTTCACTCGCGTGACAGATGAAGACATCTCGTGACTCCGTTGTGATCCCAGACGTCGATCGCCGTGAGCTATTTGGGCTGTTCTCCGGATTGCTCATCGATTCTTCACGTGGGTCGTTGGTAAGTGCGACATCACATTGCGGTTGGAGCAGTAGAAACGCATCTTCGGATCTCGATTTTCTGAAAGGTGGGCGCCCTGCGGATACGAGGACCTGCAAGCGCCATATTCCGTGCTCGCGTCGGCTTTCGGTGGCTCGTTTGCCG
>JBOGJF010000710.1:0-12987 GCA_050747785.1 Vicinamibacteria bacterium | reverse complement strand
GGTTTCCGTCGAAAAAATGATGACCTCCCCACTGCTAGCGCCCACCTCCGGGATGAGCTCATCGATTACTTTCTCGCAAAACTTCGGCATGGATCGCTCGACGAAGAAGTGGGTGGCCAATCGAGTGGCGATGCCGGCGAGCCTGGTTTGGTACTTGGTGGAGTCTTCTTCTTCCACTTGTTCTTTGAGTGAGGCGACCTCTCCAGCCAGTTCGCCAAGCAGTCGGTCGAATATCGGGCATGCCAGCTCCGGCGGAGGATTCTTCTTTAAGTCGGTCAGCCGTTCGTTAAGGTCCTCGAGGCGGCGTGCGGCCGCGACTTTCGACGGTTCTTTTCGATGAGACATGTTGCTGGTCCGAAGCGAAAAGACCTTTCAAATGGAACGCGGCGATTCTTGCATTGGACGTCGAGGCATGTCAAGTTGAACGTGGGAGTTTCCCTACACGCCGCCGCATCCAATCCCCTTTTTCGTGCGTTTCTCCCCAACCGAGGAGGTTTTCAGGCCACAGCCAAGCCTTTACTGAACAGACAATTACGGTGCTCGGTGAGCGGGAGTCCGTGTGGCGTCCTAAGCTCTCCTGAAGGAACGCTGTTCTCATTATTGATGTTACGTACTCCGGCTGGTGCTTCACTCCCTCGGCCGGCACCTCCAGCGACCCCTCGCGCGATGCGGAGACCCAACGGTGTGCGGGAAAGGTCTTTGGAATACGTCGGTGAGGTGAAACCGCAAATGCTGAGACGGGAGCGATGCATCGACTTCCCATAGGTCCGAACGCCTTGTCGGAAGGTCACGTCTCGTGCCCCCAGTGTGTTTGGTTGCTCTTGGGGACCGCAGCAGGACAGAGCCAACTTGTCGGTTGGAGCTAATAAGGTCTATGCCATGACTTGGCGCTGGAATCCGAGCAACGGAGCGATCGTGAACGCGATGCGAACTCTATTGCTGTGATTTCTATCACCCGTGTGGGATATTGGGCGTGCGGTCCGGTCGACACGCAGCGAGAACGAATCGCCTCATGCTCATTGCGGCCGCGACGCTTGCGCGGTACGGACGCCTCGCGTGATGGCACGTCCACCGGATGGCCGAAGGAAGAATGGGTGTAGCAAGGGACGCTACACTTGCAGTCAAAAGGAAGGACGAAGCTGGCAACGTGCCGATCGAGCGACCCAGAGTGTAGTGGCGGTCGTGAAACCACGCTCGGTCAAATTCACAAAACACGAGGTTCCGAGAGGTTCGGAGCCAAGAACTTCTTACACCTCATCGAACGTGGACGGGCTGGAGCTGGAACGGTTCTTGCTCGGCCTCTTGCCTGGTTATTCGAGCTGCCGTGGAGACCCCGGCCGCAGAAAGCACCAGGGACGACTACCACGTCAGGCGAGGTGCTGGACGCGAAGCTTCCTGGAATCGCTCAGATCCGCCCGCCATCGGGGACCGGATAGATTTGGATGGACATTTCGTGTTTCGCACCGATGATTCGACCGAATAACAAAAGGAGGTACTCATGTCTCGTAGTGTGCCTGTATCGATTGGGCTTTTGGGGTCTAAACCGTATGAGCTGAACGCCCGACGTTTAGTCTACGAAGGTCTGTTCATCCTACTCCTGGCAACGATACTAACCGTGCTCGCGCTGGTGCTGTGGCCTTCCGTCGCGCCTTTGGTAGTGGCATTAATCGTGGCTCCCCTTGTTTACCTACTGTGCCATTATCCGCGCGGTCTTTCTTGGGCCTTGCCTCGACGACGCCATCATCTGCACTCAGTGGCCGTGTGTTTCATCGGCGCGTTCCTATTCGCCACGGCCGTGATGTCGGTGGTCGGAGAACCGACGCAAATTGCGAGCGCGGAAACACTGAAGTTGGTGCTGGCAACCGCCTGTGGCGCATTCGCATTCCTGTATGCGGCGGTGAAGATCGGCACCCCAACTCATGTTGGAATCGTTGTCGATTGTGAAGCGGTGTCAAATAGAAGGCAATTCAAGGGAGCTAACGGCAACAGCAACGTGCTCAGCTACGGCGAGCTCAAGAAGAGGCTCGACAAGGGAGAAAAAACGGAGCAGATCCTGCATGGCGCCACCGCCGAAGTGGATTCGGAAGAGGAGAAGACTCTTGTCAATCGTATGAACGACATTGGGCTCTTGTGTTGTCGGAGCGCACCCGGAATATGGCCCGATCATTTCGAGGTATCTCAGGAAGGTTCCGTCGTCTGGTACCTATTCGGTAAGCCCGGGACAAGGGTAACCATCCTATTCGACCAGGGCTTCGACCCATTTGCGCCCAGCGCCAAGAGGAATGGAAATCCGTCGTGGTTTACTGGTGTCGTGCCAGCAATCGGTGCACCCATCCCTGGTTTCATCTTGGCCGGCCCCATCGTTAATCCTGGGCGTGGAGCCTATCGAATGATCGTGGACTACCCGAACGGACGTTCCGTCGAGCGCCTCGTTCACGGAGCAGGAGCACAGCGCCGGGGTTGAAGCCGCTAGCGGGCGGGAATAGCGGCTGCGTCTAGAGCCTCCCTTACGCTAGGAACCTGGCGCAGGGACTCGAGTCTAGGGTCGAACGCCACGCGGCCCACGTAGTCGGCGTCGATGCAACGCAGAGCAAGGCGGGCGGCGAGGTCTACGTCTCCACAAAGAGCAGATATGTAGACCGCCTCGACGAGGAACTCGATGCTATCCGGGCTTCTGGACAGCGTCGCTTCGATCTCCGATTGCGCATCCTCACACTGATTCAGTCTGGCCAACAAAGCGGCCTGTTCCGCCCTTTTCTCGTGGTCATCCGGATGACTGCTGAGCATCTCACGGTACTGCTCCCGGGCCTCGAGATAGGAGCTTTGCGCCTGCTCCCGCTCCTCAAGCGCATGGTGCGCGTCACCCACGGCGACCAGGTACATCGGCACTCTAGGCTCGCGCTCGAGGGCCGTTCGCCAATTTCGAAGGGCCAGGTCATATTGGCCTCGGTAGTAGTACACGTGGCCGAGATTGTAGTACGCCATCGAGTCGTTGGGAGATAGCTCCAGCACGCTCCGAAAATAGGGTTCGGCTTCGTCCAGGTGACCTCGCTCCAGGTTGATCAGACCAAGGACCTGCTTGGGTGCATCGCCGGTGGGGTGATATTGCTCGGCCTCTTGGAACTCCGACAGGGCAGCAGCCAGATCGCCTCGAAAAACGAGATAGTAACGACCCAACGAGTAGTGATTCCTCCAGGATCCCGGGCGGAGGGCTACGGCTCGCTGATACGACTCGATCGCGTCCTGGTGGCGACCCAGGTCAGCATAGAAGAACGCCGCCAGTCGATAAGCAGTGTCGTATCCCGGAGCGACCTCGATCGCTCTCGTGAAGCCGGCTTCGGCTTGTACGGTGTCTCCGGTCACTTCGTCAACGACCGCGCTTGCCAGCAGCACCTCAGGGAGCTCGGGCCCCAACAGGAGAGCGCGATCGACCGCCTCGGATGCCGAGGCGACTTGGGACGGATCGTTTGTCTGGTAGAAGAGAGTTATCAAAGCCCTCGCTAAACCAGCATGGGCGGCGGCGAAATCAGGATCTGCTTCGGTCGACTCCCGATAAAGCTCAACAGCCCGTTCCAGATCTTCCTCGAGGTCCCAGCGGGAGTACCGCAGCCCCGCCTCGACGTACTTCTCGTAAGCGCTGACACTTGGTGTACGCACGTGCGTGATGGCCTTGGCGGTGGAAGCTTCGGCTACCCGAAGCTCTTTCAGCAGAGACTCCTTCAATGTTTCGATCGTGCTAAAGGGGCGGCCAAGGGAGCCTTTCATCGTGGCGCTCCATAGGGTCTCGCCATTCGGAGAGCTCAGCTTCACTTGAATGACGAGATCTTGCTTGTCCGCCGTGACCGTGCCATAGACCAATCGCTGCACCGCCAGATTCGCGCAGATTTGCCCGACGCGGCCCGCCTCCAAAGCTAGTCCTTTCTCGAATCCTTCGACGGCCTCGTAGGGTGCGACCGCAATGCTGGGAACAGATTGAAGTCCCGCGATGAGGCTATCCGTGATGAGCGCACCGAGGTGCTCGAGCTCAGGTACCTGTCCTAGGTACTCGAACGGGAGTATCGCTACGGAAGGTGTAACGTCGCCCGTCGACCCCGACTGCCACTGCCACCAGACAAAGATCGAGAGCGCCGCTACCAGAGCGATCGCCACCACTGTGGAATGCCTGAGGGCAAGCGGCCTCGCAGTCCTCCTGACCGAGGAATCGATGCTCTCGAGCTCCGCTCGCATGAGAGCCGCAGTGGGGTAGCGGTTGTCAGGTGATTTCTGAAGGCTCCTGGAAATGACATGAGACAATTCGATGGGCACTTGGGGTCGTGTCGAATAAAGGGGAGTCGGATCTTTGCTCCGGATCGCGTCGATGACTTCCCGGTCGCTCTTTCCCTGAAAGGGAAGCTGTCCAGAAGACAACTCATAGAGGACAACACCCAGCGAAAAGATGTCGCTTCGCGGATCCACGTCGTCACCGGATGCTTGCTCTGGCGACATATAGCTCGGAGTGCCCACTGCGACGCCTCTGGTGGTCGAACCGGGCTCTAACGACAGAGCAACCCCGTAGGACGGCTGCAGGGAGAGCCGCTCCCGGGTTGGTGGCTCACCGAGACCAGCGGCATTCGTCAGCTGGGCAACCGCTTTAGCGAGACCAAAGTCCAGTACCTTGGTTCGCCCCGTCGATGTCACCATGATGTTCGACGACTTGATGTCGCGGTGAATGACTCCGAGTCGATGCGCCTCCTCCAACGCATCGCAAGTGTCTTTCCCAATTTTCAAGACTATCTCCACTGGGAGCGGACCCGATCGAAGTAGCTTTTTCAGGTCCGAACCTTGAACAAGCTCCATCACGATGAACAGAACTCCGCCGTCCTCCCCGATTTCGTGCACCGTTGCGACGTTGGGGTGCGATATGGATGCAGCAAGTCTCGCCTCGCGCTCGAAACGCGACCTTGCGGTCACATCGCTGAACAGGTGCTGTGACAGTACCTTGATGGCCACGAGCCGGCCAAGGCTGGTGTCTTGGGCCTTGTAGACGACGCCCATGCCACCAGAGCCGATGCGTTCCATGACCTGAAAGTGACCGATTGGGGTGCCGGGCGGCAGGTCGGGAAGGAGATGTTCGAGACCCATGTGCTCATCCGCCACTTTGTAGGCGGGCACGTCGGCGGTCGGGGTGGCGAGAGACAACGCCTTCTCGCAACCACATCGCCTTCACCCGCAATTGTTAAGCTGCGTCATCGCCCTGTGTCAAATGCACGATTTGGGCCAGGCTAGCCTGCCCATGCTCCGGTGGCATCGTGGCCGAGTGGTCTAACGCCGGGCGCGGACGACGTTCTCGAAATGAGCCTGCCAATCGGGTGAGCGATAGCGGACGATCCGCGCTAGCGAAAGGTCCGGCCTTCTCCCGGCGGCGAGCGGTGCGAGGTCGTAGGCGTCGAACCCATCGGGCTGAAAGACGAGAGTCAAGAACTGGCCGAGCTGGATCGCGTTGTTCATATCCTCGAAGCTTGGCTCGATCCCTTCGGTGAATCCGGCCCCCGCGACGCGCGGCGGGTGGATGTGCCAGAAGCCGACGTAACGCCCGCGCCATTCAGTCGAACGGATCATGCGTTGCTGGATCTCGGGATCCGCGGTCCAGGTCTTGAAGTGGGTCGCGACGGCGGAATCGACCGCCTTCCGAAGAAGCTCGCGATCGGAATCGGTCGGTGTTTGGGTCGTGATTTGGTAGAGCAGCGCGTGGAGGCCTCCCGTGTTGGATAGCACCTCCTTGCCGTCGGCCGAGCCTTGGAGGAACTCCAGGAGCTTCCCGGGCTCGCTCTGGAGGCTCACCATTTCCCGCAAGATCGGGTGGATGGGATCGGGATAGGACACGAACGTCAAGTGCCCCCGGTCCAGCGTCGCTTCGCCTCCGAGCTCGGGAGTCACCACGGTGTTCCGAAGGAGCAGGCTATCGGCGATCGATCTCTCGTAGAGGGAGCGTATCGACTCGACTCCCCCGGGAGACAGAACCGCCTGGCGAAGCTCGTCGGCGGTGATCGGACGTCGAAGCGTTTCCTGCGCGAGTCCGAGATATTCGCGCTCGCCATTCGTCTGAGCAGGCGTGGCAAGCCCCGCGAGAAACGAGAGCAGCAGGGCCAAGAACTCGAGCTTCATCACCGCATCAAACCCTGTCGCACCGGATGGATGAAGTCGGTGTAAGGGGGGACGTCACCCGACTCCTAGCTGCGCGGCGATTTGCCCGTGGTGATAGTGCGACTGCATGGCGACATGGGTGAGTATGTCCTCCACGCGACTCGTCCACTGTTCCCCCTTGGGAGTTCACATACGCGACCGATTGTCCGAGCGATGGGTTGAAGAGTTGCACTTGCTGGATCTCGACGAGACGCTCCCACTGGTGGGACAGCAGATGGTCGAGCTTCTCGTGAAGCTGCCTGATCTCCAGCTCGGCTTTCAAGTTCACTTGGTAGTCGTGCTGCGCCCTCATCCGGTCCTTCGCTTCCTGTCGATTCTGGCTCATCATGATGACCGGCGCCTGGATGGCCGCCAGACAGGAGAGAACCAGGTTGAGGAGGATGAACGGATACGGGTCGATGGGTCGCCCGTACAAGACTACTGAGTTGGTGACGATCCAAGCGACGAGAAGAAACCCAAAGAGGATGAGAAATGGCCAACTTCCTCCAAAGGCGGCGATTCGATCCGCTAGTCGCTCCCCGAACGTCCACTCCTGCTCGAACTCGGTCTCGACGTTTCAACACGCGCCTCCGCAGCCGCGGCTATTGACCCGGCGATTCTTTGGAATGGAGTTAGAAGCTTACTGGAAGCGACACAACCGCGGAACGTCGGGCTTTCCTGGCACTCCAACGTCTCGGTCTCCGACTCCTCGTCGAGTATGAGCCGTTATACAGCCGTTGGTCGCCGCCCGCAAGGGAGGGTGCCCGTCGGGCCCCCGGAGCGTCTGAGTTTGACGTATTTGTAACCGTACTGTAACATGTCGTTAATGTTCTATTAATGAGTGTTGTCGAGAGACTCTTGGTCCTTTCCAAGCTCTATGAACAACAAGTCGCTCCGGTGCAACAGGTTCACAAAGGGAAGAAGGGATGGTTAAGAGAGTTGGTCTTCAGCTAGTCTTGGCTGGTGCGTTCTTGGTCGCGTTGTTCGCCGCTGCGCGAGACGCGAACTCTGGGAAAACCCTCAATCGCAGCATCTACGTCCCGCTCAAGCTGGATCTCTGCGAGCACATCGAGGAGGCTGCGCTCTACCAGGATGAGATGCTCGTTCGCAGGCTGCCGGCGAGTCAAACCATTCAGTTCACCTTTTACCCCGACTTGAAGCGCCTTCTGCCCGAGCAAAACGTGTTTCGCGTCAAGGGCAAGGAACTGGGCGGGCACGATTTCGACGTCAGGTTGACGGTTACTCCGGCCGATGTCTTCATCGCGGATCGTCACATCGATCTGCATCCGGAGGAACAGCTGAAGGATCTCGGTCATAGGATGGACATCCACTATGATCCGGTAACGCTCAAGCTCAACTGCCGCGACTTCTGCCCACGGGAGACTGGGACCGATCGAACGGCCGAACTGTCTCGGTAAGCCCTGCCAGAACTCAGTCGACGTTGTAGCTGAAGAGCTTGTAGCGTCCGTCGCGCTCGATCATCGACCCGAAGAGCTTCAAGGTCGCTACACCACCCCTCTCGCTCTGAATCACGAGAATGGAATCGCGGTGCACCTTGAAGGTCTCGTAGCGCGTCGTTTCCCCTTCGAACCCAACTTGACTCAGCTCGTACGGCTGCCCCCCGCGGCTGGCGACAAGCCCTCGCAGGCGATTGGTGCTCTTCTGATCCAAATCTCCCCAAGCGTAGGAGAGCGGGACGTTCCGCCCCGGGCGGCTTGCCGGTAGCTCCGGCCAGACGACGCGCCGGAACTCCTCTTCGTTGAGCGCGTAACTCCGCAGCGCCTCGTAGTCACTGGCTTCGAGGGCGGAGAGCACCGCCCGGGAAACGGCCTCCGGGGAGTCGAACGTGTTTTCGAGCGACGGCGTGGTCACATCGGCGTGCTGCTCGCCGCAGCCGCCCACGATCACGGCCGTTAGAGACAGGGTAACCCAAAAAGGCAGGAAGGCTCCCGACACGCGGGAGCCTTCCCTCACAAGGAGGAAGCGCATTAGTGTTGCGCGAACGTCGTCCAGCCCTTGGTCCAGTCATCCGCGGCGGCGGGACCGAGCGCCCCGATGAAGTCGACGACATCGAAGAAACCATCGTTCGGTGGGGTCGCGACCCGGATCGAACCGTTGATCAACGCCGAGCCACTCCTGGGTCGGAAATCCGGGTTCGAAATGTTGTAAGGCCTGACCAACCCGGGATTGCCTTGGAAGATCTGGTCGCTATCCCCGGCCCACTCGGCGGTCGTGAAGGGTGGAGCGGGATCCTCATCTTCGTCGTTGGAGAAATTTCCCTCGCCGTTCTGAAATAAGATGCCATTTCCAATGGATAAGGCACCGGTCGACGCCTGCTGGAAGGTGGCTTGGTGATCGACCTCCAGGCCGACTTCTTTGAATCCCATGACCACGAAGTTACGTATCGTGCCGGCGGTTCCCTCGCGCAAGAGCATGCCGATGTCGCTCCCGGTTCCCTGCTTCGGAGCCCCGATCAGCGTGACGTTGTAGATCTTGGGACTCGACCGCGGGGTGAGATTGTTGTTCTCGGCATTGTTGTCGGCCTCGATCCCCTGGTCGGAAGCGTCGCCTTTCTGCTGCGCGACCAGGAACTGAAGCCGGCCTTGCCAGCCCTCGGTCCAATCGAGGTTGTCGTCACGAGTACCCGTGCACAGCACGTGCTTGGCGTCTGCCGCTCCACCGAAGAACTCGATACAGTCGTCCTGATTGAAGTGAACCTGTACGTGGTCGATCTCGGTTTTCCGTCCGACACCCTGTAATGCGATACCGTTGAGCTCGTTGTCAGGGCTGAACTCAGTACCCGCAAACTCCACGCGCACGTAGTTCAGGACGCCGCTGTTGTCATTCGCCTGCGAGCCACCGTAGGCCCCGGTGTCGCCCTCGCCGAAGGCCGTGCCTCCCGGGACGTTGATGGGAGCCCTACCATTGATGATGAGCCCGCCCCAGTCGGCGCGGTTGCGATCTCCCTCGCCCTGGTCACTGGTGAACACGATGGGGGCGTCGGCGGTGCCGCGGGCGACGATCTGGGCGCCGCGGGCAATGACCAGCGTGCCGTTCGTCGAGCCCTCACCGTAGATAGTCGTTCCGGGTTGGATGGTGAGCCTCGCCGGGGCCACTACGAAGACCGTGCCACTCAAAACGTAGTCGTTGCTGTTGGAGAGAGTCCGATTGGAGTCGATTTCGCCGCTCAGAACGACGACCGGCTTTCCCTGGCTGAAGACTCTCTTCTCCCCTTGCCATTGAACCGCTATGAGTCCAAGCAGTCCAAGTACGAACAGGAATACAAGTCTCTTCACATGCTGCATTCTCTCTCTCCTCCAGAGTTTCTCATTCGGTAAATGAGTAGCTGAATTGGAAGGCGATCTTGCGACCCAGCTCGAAGCGGCGCTGGACCTCGCCCCCCTGCGTGTACAGGTGGGTCTCGTTGAGAACGTTGTCGAGACTCACCCGGATGCCCGCGGCGCCGAGCCCCTTCGAAAAGACCAGGTCGAGACGCCCCCGGCCCTCCTCGATGATATCGGGCAGCCCCAACGATCCGACATCCGAGATCCGATCTCCGAAATAGTTGTAGAGAACACGGGTGTTGAGATCGATCTCCTCCGATCGAAACTCGAAGATGGCGTTGAAGATGCTCTCCGACTGCCCAGCCAATGGCCTCTCCAAAGAGGTCTGGACGTTTCCGGCTTCTGGCGCGATCTCGATCTGGGAATCGACTAGCGTGTAGTTACCGGCCACGAAGAAATGCTCCCCGATACCCTTCCGAGCTTCGATCTCGAAGCCCTTGTTCGTGGCTCCGAGCGCGTTCTCGTACGAAGTCCGCAGTTGGGCGGTGGCCTGGACCACTTGCTCGATGGGATCGGTGAAGTCCTTGTAGAAAAAGCTCGCGGCCAGGACTTCCGAAGCCCGCGGAAACCATTCCCACCTCACGTCGACATTCTTGATGAGGGCCCGCCGAAGCTCGGGGTTACCGACGACGGCTCGGCCTCCCACGACGTCGGTGAACTCGAAGGGCGCCAGCTCCCGAAACTCGGGGCGGTTCACGGTGTGGCCGTACCCGAAACGGAGATTCTGTTCGGTCGTGACTTGATAGACGAGGCTCACGCCCGGGAGCACGTCGGTGTTATCGAGCTTCGTAGAGATACCCACCCGATCGGGGTGGAAGAGATCGAAGGTGTCCACGGTCTGATCGGATTTCTCCACCCGCGCTCCACCGATGAACCTCCATTTCTCGGAGAGCGGGAGATCCAGCAAGCCGTAACCGGCGATGACGTCCTGTCCGGCCGCGTAGGTGTCGGTGTTGCGAGTCTCCTCACGGAACTCGAAGACCGGGCCGATGTTCTCCGGCGTGAAGAGCTCCTCGGGCGGACGGGTCAAATCCACCCCTTCGATGTTGACCGGCCGATACCGGAAGCGCCGGGACGAGAAGTCTCGATCGCGCGTGGTGAAGGCGGGCCCGACCTTGAGCATGGCGGGTAAGCCACCCCACTGCGTCATGAAGAAGCTCCAATCGGCTCCGAAGTCGTAGATTCGCTCGTCCAGAAAGTTGAACATGCGGAAGCCGCTTTGCGATTCGTCGGCGAGAATGAAGGTGTTACTCGGGTGGTCGAACTCGTACAGGACTTCGCGAAGATCCGGCTCGTCGCGATCGGCACGTGAGCTCGCAAAATGCCAGTCCAGACGGCTGTTGGCGAAACCCGGGAGATAGTGCTCACCCGCCAGTTTGTTCGAAAGCACGCCCTCCTCAGTCCAGTACAAGCGAGAGTCCCGAATGTCGGTGCGGATGTCGCTGTTGAACCCCGCGAACCCACGGGTCTCGTTCTTGCTGTTGTGGGAGTAGAAGTTCTCGAAAGAAAGGCGAGTGTTGGGAGTGGCTTGGTAGGACAGATTCCCTACCAGACCGAGGTTCGCGCGATTGGTGCTGATCGAGAAGTCGTAGTCGTTTTGGAGGGTAATCTCATCCGCCTCGCCCCCGCCGACCTTGTAGTAGTTCTGTTCTTCCTCGGCATACTGGTTGCGGTAATTGTAGGTGAAGCTGACGACCGCCCCCCACTTTTCCCAACCATTGCCCCACATGACGCTGTAGGACTGATCGGGCTTGGCGCTCCCGACCCTCGGCTCCCAGACGTTCGCGAAGGACTCACCGAACTCCTCGATCTCCGCCGACGTGAAGCCGAGTCCAGTAACGGCACTACCCTTGACGACCCGCTCATCGGGAATGATGCCGGGCAGAACCCGCGTGCCGTCGTCGTAGGTAAACCAGTCCAAGCTTCCTCCCGGATAGGTTCCGAAGTCATCGAATGTGGTTTGCAGATTGCCACCCTCCGAGATCGAGAAATTGAGTGTCATCTCGTCCGGGGAGCGGATGGGCTCTATCTGAACCAAGCCTCCCGTGAAATCCGCGGGCTTGTCGGGTAGGTACGTCTTCTGAACCTGGATGCTGTCGATGAGGCCGCTGGGGAAGAGATCGAGCGGCACGACGCGCTTATCGGGCTCGGTGGTGGGCAGGACCGCCCCGTTGAGCGTCGTGTTGCTGTAGCGCTCGCCAAGGCCCCTTACGAAAATGTACTGGCTCCCGACGACCGACAAACCGGTCACTCTCTGCATGGCATCGGCGGCGTTCGAGTCGGCGTTGACCGACATCTCTTCCGAGGCAATATTGTCTTCAATGGCGCTGGCGCGCCGCCGGATCAGAAGCTGGGTCTCTTGGGTATCGGTCTGGGCGTGGATCGCGGTGGCAGTAACCGTCACTTCTTCTTGGTATTTCTCTAGACCCAAGACGACGTCCACCTCCACGACCTGACCGGCCGCCACCTTGACCTCGACGGTCTTCTCTTCGTAGCCGGCAAAAGTCGCCTTGATCTGGTAGGTGCCGGGGGCGACGTTGATCGTGTACTTGCCGTCCAGGTCGGTGTAGACGACCTCACCCGTGGACACGACCTCTACCGGTGCCATCGGCAGGGTCATCGCGTTGTACTCATCGACGACGTGCCCCACGATCTTGGCGCCGGAACCCGATTGCCCCGAAGACTGTGCCGCCACCGCGAGCGGGGCGCACACAACCAACAAGCCAATCGCTAACGAACGGGAAATCAACCTCAGTCTTACTCCCATATCGACGATCTCCTTATGATTGTTGCGCGCAGTTTCGGCGGGACCGGTTTCGACGGGATGAACCGATCGTGAATATCAGGTTAAACCGTAAGGACAGCGAACGCTGCGTGTTAGGAAGGGTGTGACGACTAGGCCCGACGCGAGACGAGGGGCGGCTTGGCCTCCCGCGTGGCGACGGGAAGGAAGACGGTGAACGTGGAGCCCTTGCCCAGCTCGCTTTCGACCTCGATGCGCCCCCCGTTGAGCTCGACGAGGTGCTTGGCGATTGCGAGACCGAGGCCAGTGCCCCCCACTTCGTTGGAACGCGCCGCATCGACACGGAAGAACCGCTCGAAAATGCGTTCCTGATCGTCCCGCGAGATGCCGATCCCCGTGTCGGACACCGAGACGCTAACCTCCTCGCCCACGGTGCGCGCGGAGATCGCGATCAGACCGCCCACCGGAGTGTACTGAATCGCGTTGTCCAGAAGGTTCTGGATCACTTCTCCCAGTGCGTCGCTGTCTCCACTGACCAGAGGCAGGTCCTGGGGATACTCCTCTTTGAATGTGAGCCGCTTCGCTTTTGCCTTGGCACGCGCGATCTCCAGGCAAGGGCCGACGAGCTCCGCGACGGAGAGCGGCCGGGGCTCGATCTCCATCTTGCCCGCTTCGATACGCGCGAGCTTCAGCAAATCGTCGGTCAGTCGCCCCAGCCGCTCCGCGTGACTCTTAATA
>JBOGJF010000709.1:0-2266 GCA_050747785.1 Vicinamibacteria bacterium | reverse complement strand
GGATCCTGCAGCCCCCGGGCGGCCATCGCGTCCCGATCGCTGGGGCAGCTGCGCCGCGACACCGGCGCCCCTGAGCCAAACGGCTGGGAGCAGTTGTTGAATGCCTGGTAGATTCTCACGGCTTTCTTCGGGCGTGCGCCGACTTGAGTTCATCGTGATCCAATGAGAAGAGGCGTCGTTTTTTTTGCCATATCCCTCCTGCTGACCCGTGTCGCGTCCAGCCAGACCGACGGCAATCCGGTCAGTGTGCGACTTCAGGAGCGGCTTGCCTCGGCGCGCCCGGATGCTACCCACGTCGTCTGGGTCTATTTCCACGACAAGGGAGATGCCGGTGCGCGGCTCGCCGAAGGAAGAAGGGCCCTCAGCGCTCGCGCGCTGGATCGTCGCAGCCGCCGGGCTGGCGGCCGGCCGCTCGTGGGTTTCGAAGACATCCCGCCAATGGCTGACTATGTTCGGGCGGTGGAACGACGGGTCGAGCGCATCCGCCATGTTTCCCGCTGGCTCAATGCGGTGAGCGTTGAAGCGAGCGGCTCAGAAATCGCCGCGCTTGCGGCGTTGCCGTTCGTTCGGCGACTCGACGTGGTGCGCCTGTATCGGCGTGGGCGCATGGAGCCATCGGTTTCAACGCAACGGTCTTCGGTTCATGAAACGTCATCCAAGCTCCCAATCGACTATGGCAATTCTTTTGGCCAACTCGAGCAGATCAACGTACCAGCGGTTCACGACATGGGCCTCCATGGTGAGGGCGTGCTCATCGCGGTCTTCGACACGGGCTTCAGGAACCTGCGGCACGAGGTGTTCCGCCATCTCCGCATCCTGGATCGACGGGATTTTGTCAATGGCGATCGGAACGTGGGCAACAATCGGGACCGAGGGGACGGCGACCACGGAGCGCGCGTGCTTTCCGTCCTGGGAGGTTTCTCGGAAGGCGAGCTCGTCGGCCCGGCCTATGGCGCGACGTTCCTTCTTGCCAAGACCGAAGACACGGAGAGTGAAACACCCGTTGAAGAGGACAACTGGGCGGCGGCTGCCGAATGGGCGGAGGCACGGGGAGCGGACGTCATCAGCAGCTCGCTGGGTTATTTAGACTTCGATTCGCCGTTTGCTGACTACTCGTTCGAAGACATGGATGGTGTTACCGCGGTCACGACCATCGCCGCCCAGATGGCTGCCGAGCGAGGCGTGGTGGTCGTGGCTTCAGCCGGCAACCAAGGCTTTGATCCCGAACACAACACTCTCGGGGCCCCCGCGGACGGAGATCTCGTGCTCAGCATCGGCGCTGTCGACTCCTTCGGCGCGCGCGCGGATTTCAGCTCGGTTGGGCGGACCGCCGATGGCCGCATCAAGCCCGACGTGATGGCGCAAGGCGTGCTGGTGAGGACCGCCGCTCCGCCTACCAGGGATCAGTACACTCTCTCCGATGGCACTTCATTCTCTTGTCCCCTCGCGGCGGGCGTCGCGGCTCTTGTGCTTCAAGCGCACCCGGATTGGCCCGTGGATCGCGTTCGGCGCGCCATGCGCTCGACCGCGGACGGTGCGGCGCACGCCGATCGCCTGATGGGCTGGGGAGTTCTCGATGCCGTGAAGGCGGTGACCTTCAAGCCCTGACGCGCTTCCGTTCTTTCGCATGAAGTGCCTTTACTTTGCCACATTTCCGCCATCGTGGCGCCTCAACCTCGTGTGATGCTGCGAGGCAACGGAGGGGACTATGTGGAAAACGTTGGTTGCCGTGAGTGCGATCTTCATGGGAATGGCCGTCGCCTGGTTCATCCTGGGAGCCACGATCGCGAATCGAACGCGGAGCAGCGACAGGAAGCTTTCTGACGCGGTGTCCGGTCTTTGGGGCTCCGCACAGTCACAAAGGTCACCGACTTTGAGCTTCTCCTGGAAGGAGCTCCGTATCGTGGAGGAAAAGGTCAAGGATCAGAGCACGGGCCGGGAAACATTGGTTACCCGAGAGCAGTGGATCACGACCCAGCAACCGGTGCTTCTGGATCGCTCGGATCTGCACGTCGATTTCCACCTCGATCAGCGAAAGAAGGGCCTCCTCTGGTATTCGACGTACGGCATCGACTTCGATGGTCTCTATTCCTACGAGCACATCTCGGATCGAGAAGGCGAGCTTACCATCGTCTACCAGTTCCCCTCGAAGCAGGCCAGCTACGATGCTTTCCTGTTCACGGTGGACGGTACCGAGGACGTGAAGCTCACACCGGAATCGGGGGGAGACGCGAATCTGGTGCGCCGCGTCATACCGGTTCAACCC
>JBOGJF010000708.1:0-2408 GCA_050747785.1 Vicinamibacteria bacterium | reverse complement strand
CTGTGATGGCGCAATGGCCAGCAAATCATTCCGCGAAAAGGGCGTCCTTCCCGCAGCCACCTCCTTGGGATCTTCTGCGCCGGCTCATCGCACGAGACAAAAACGCGGCCCTTTCGGGCAGCGTATTCAAACAGAATCTCGTCATCGGTGCCTTCGGGAAACACGTCGACCGCACGAAGGACGTCCCATCCGTCACTGATGAGAGCCTTGATTAGCGGCTGGCGGATGTGCTCGTCGGTAAGAAGAGGAAAGCGGCCGGGCACTACCGGTTACGCCGGGTGCTCAACGATTGTGCTCGTTCGCGTTCAGCCTGGGCCGCTAATCGTTCGTCTTCGTCCAAAGCGGCCTGAATCTCGTCCCGGTGGTCTCGATAGTAATCCAGCGCGGCCTGCACTTGGGGTAGGCTGAGAACCGGAAATTCTTCCAGTATCCGCTCGGGTGAATACCCCGATTCTTGAAGGACGGCTATATCCATCACGCGAATCCGAGTGCCCGTAATACAGGGTCTGCCACTACAAACCCGTGGGTTTCGAGAGATGGAGTGCGTTACCCTTGCCATAACATTGTTATCATAACCTAAAAGGAGACAGCTCCTCTCGTCTCCACAAGTTTCCTCTCCTGGACACTCTGTTCTCCCCTGGTGGCCGATCTGGACAGGGACGGCAGATACGAGATCGGCATCGCCACCCGCCCGATCCTTCGAAGACGTCTCGTGGATGGTTCCGGTGGGAACGGAGGCTTTGCCTTTGTGGGTGGTGGCGGACGACGAAGGCGGTTTGACGGGGATCCACACCGAGTCCAACGAGACGAATAATGCGGTCAACAGGCGGGTGTATTTGACGGCGACACCGAATGAGGCGCCGGTGGTGGATGCGGGTCCGGACCAGATCGTTTACGATCGAAGGGGCGTCACACTAGTCCCCTGCGGAAAGATGTCGACGGCGCGCTGGACGTCCCATCCTCGGCGGACGAGCCCTTTGACAATCGCGCCGGGAATGTTCTCGTCTGTGAAGAGGGGAAATCGCGAAGCCACTACTGAGTCGAGCGCTTGCGCAGGTATTCCAGTCGCTCACGCTCGTTGTTAGCGGCCCACTTTTGACTTTCCGCGAAACAAGCTTCGATTTCGGCTCGATGGTCGTGATAGTAGACGAGAGCTGCGTAGACCTGAATCAGGTCTAGCTGAGGGTACTCCTCGAGCATCTTCTCGGGTGTGTAACCTGCCTCGTGAAGGTTCGCGATATCCATGACGCGGATCCGCGTCCCTTCGATACACGCCCGCCCAGCCATAACCTTCGAGTTCTTCGTGATATGCGGGTAGACGCTCTTTGCCACTGCGGTAGCCATAGCGTGTTCATTATACCCTACTTACGGCTAAATGTACGGGTGCAATGGGAGTTGGAGCGGCCGATCCGAGTCGTTTTTTGGGTCCAAAGAGCGGTTGATGACGATATGTGCAGACGACGACCGCGGGATTGGTAGCCCGCCCTTTCGTGCACACGTTCTCGAACCTGTGAAGAAAGGTAACGGTTTTTGGCCGAAATCTCGCGCGCGAGATTCTTTCGCCAATGGGTAGGATGAGGCCGCTGGTTGCAACAGCCTCGAGACCAGGCTGGCGCGACGCCTCGGAACGGTCACTCGGGAGGTCGTCTACTCCTTTTTGATGGTGACGCTTTCGATCACGTCGCCCTGCTGGACAGCATCGACGACGTCTTGTCCGGAGAGGACCTGGCCAAAGACCGAGTGCTTTCCGTCCAGCCACGGCGTGGGCACGTGGGTGATGAAGACTTGAGAGCCGTTGGTGTTGGGACCGGCATTGGCCATGGAGAGAACACCCGGGCCGGAATGTTTGAGATCGGCGTGGAACTCGTCGGCGAAAGTGTAACCGGGTCCGCCGGTGCCGTCACCGCGCGGGCAGCCGGTTTGGATCATGAAATCGGGGATGACCCGGTGGAACTTGAGCTTGTTGTAGAAGCCTTTACCCACGAGGTTCTCGAAGTTGGCGACGGTCTTGGGAGCCTTGTCGTCGTAGAGTTGGAGCCTGATGGTGCCGCGGTTGGTCACGATTTCGGCTACTTTCATTCTCGAGTTTCCCTTCCTATCCGTTCACGTCGTCTTTTTGAACGCGGCCGCGGGGCGCGGCCCGCTGAGCTTGTCCAGTCCCAAGTTCTCCCAGATGCGCACCGAGGCCTCCGCTCGGTTGAGCGTGTAGAGGTGGAGCCCCGGCGCACCGTTCCGGAGAAGCTCTTCCGCCTGCTGGGAGGCGATCTCGATCCCGAGCTTGCATTGCGAGTCCGGGTCGTCGGCATGGGCTTCCATGCGCTTACGTATCCAAAGCGGGATATCTGCACCGCATTTCTCGGAAAATCGCGCGATCTGCTCGAAGTCCACGATGGGCATCAGGCCCACCA
>JBOGJF010000707.1:0-15404 GCA_050747785.1 Vicinamibacteria bacterium | reverse complement strand
GAGGAACACGAGCGAGCGTCGAAGCGAGTCGCGGAATCCTTCGAGACGCTCCAGCAGCGCATCCGCGACTCGACTCCTCCCATCGACGAGCTCGACGACTCCGACCTCGAGGAAGACCACAGCTGATGCGCGCGCGCATGCTCCGAGGCCTCGGCGACTTCTGCACCGTCGTCCCCGTCGAGGACGCCATCATGGCGCTCGTGGAGCTCGGCTACATGACGCCGGAGCATCAGAGCTACCGCGACCTCGACGAGGCCTACCGCCGCTGGTACACGACGCAGGGCCTCGATCCGTTCGCGTCGGGGCCGTTCGACAACCTCATCGATCTCGAGGGCGTCTCGCAGCTCAAGATCTGCCCCGAGAGCGCGTGGCAGCTCCTCTCGTCGCAAGCCGCCGGTGCGGCGGCCGCCGCCGAGGCATCTGGCCGCGACGTCGTCCACGAGACACCCCCACCGGCAGCGCCCCCTCCCGCACCTCGCCGTGAGGCTGGATTCACGCCCGAGGCGTCTCCGTGGGCGTGGGCCTTCGTGGCGACCGTTGTGGGGGGAACTTGGCTCTACGTCCGGCACGATCGCCGGACCAGGGGACGGTGAGGAGATGCGCACGATCCGAGACGATCCGCGGTGCGACGCCTACATGGACGGGCTTCGACCGTATTCAAAACGGTGCAGCGGGGAGGCGACGATTCCGTCGGGTCTCTGCCTCTTTCATGCTGGGCTGGATCACGTCTACATCGCGGTCGGTGGCTCGGCGGACTCGCCGAGCCTGCTCTCCGTCCGCGGCCTGGGACGTCGCGCTCGAGCGGCATAGACCAGTAGGCCACGACGGGGGTGACACCGCCGAAAGCCTCTGGTAGAACGGGGGCATGGCGAAGGTGAGTCAGTTCCCCGGCGGCGACTACCCCCTCGGCGACACGGTCGTCTACGAAGGTGCCGACACCGGCTGGCCTCCGAAGTCCGCGATGCCGCAGGACTGGCTCTACACGATCGGCTCGCACGCCCACCGCCGTGGCATTCAGGGGCTCGGGCAGGACTGGCCGTACACGCTCGGCGCCTGGCGCACGAGGCGGCGCGGCATGCGCGGGCTCGGCGACGACACGCCCGACTCGATCCGGATCTACGTGCCGCGCCTCGCCGCTGGACTCTACGCGATCGACCTCTACCAGACGGGTCTGACGCCCGACTCGATGCCGCCCGTCGAACCGATCGCGACGCAGCGCTGGAACAACCGGATCGCGACGAAGTTCTCGCAGGAAGCGCGCCGACTCATCGGCTTCGTGCCCGTCATCCACGAGCCCGAGGGCGCGGACGTGATCTACGTCCACATGGCCGGCGCGACGTCGCATGCGGAGGCCGAGCGCATCTGGGCCCCGATGCAGCGGGCGCTGAACCAGGCGCGGACCGCGACGGGCGTCGGAGCTCCGTCGGATCCGTACGCGGCTCAGCCGCGCGCCTGGGAGACGACGCCGCAGGCGCCCGGTCCCGGTCCCATGCCGGAGCGGCCGCGCAGCGTGCTCGACCTCGTCCTCGGCGCCGCGATGGTGATCGGCGGCATCGTCCTCTTCTAGGAGGTTCTCCGTGGAACGTCGTGGCAGTGCGCAGAGACTCCTGGGGAACTTCACCGAAGCGCTCGAGACGCTGGGCGCGGACCCGAAGCTGGTGAAGGCTCTGACGCGCGCGCGCGAAGAAGTCCTCCCGAAGGCCGAGAAGCTGCTCAGGGACGTCGATCAGGTCCTCGACCGTGCGGCTGAGCTCAAGTACGGCCTCGGAGAGATGCGCGCCGAGATCTCGCGCGAAGAGGAAGGCTGATGCCCACGACCGTCGTCGAATTCGCGGAGCGGACGTACTCGGACCACGACTACCAGTCGAGGCTTCGTCGCCCGGTCTGGCTCGAAGGGTTCGGGTTCACTCCGGTCGTTTTTCGTCCGGCCGCGACGGTCTATCAGCCGCCGCCGCCGGCGACGTCGCTCCCGCCGCCGCAAACCGAACCGTCCACCGAGTACGTGCCTTCGACGTACCAGGAGCCGCCGCCCGACGTCGAGCTCGAGCCCGAGCCGCCGGCGATGCCGGAGGCTCCTGTAGCGAAGCAGACGAGCCCGTGGGTCTGGGTGGCGGGCGGTACGGGCGCGCTGGTCGTCTTCTGGCTCTTCTTCCGACGCAAGCGAAAGGGGTAGGTTCCCATGTCCTCGAAGCGGCCCGTGATCCGTGGCGGTACGGCGATGTCGCTGGCGGAGCGTCTCGGTTGGATGGGATCGATCGACCGCGGCGGGATGCGCGCGGCGCCCGGTGCGACCGTCCCCGAGATCGGTGAGATGGTCGACGTGTCCGTCTACGCCCTGCAGGACATGCTGACGATCGTCGGCACGTACTCGGGCCCGAAGGACGGCAACTGGAGCGACGCCGTGATGACGGCGATTACCCGCTGGAATCAGCCCGACCCGGGCGGCGCTCCGCGATTCCAGATCACCGTCGTCCCGAAGCCGGACGATCCGCAGACGGTCTCGTTCCGCCGGCAGGTCTTCGAGGCGATGCGGGTCGACGCGCAGCACGTAGCCGGCCGTCCCGCGAAGCCCTGGTACTTCTGGCCGGCCGTCATCACCGGTTCGATCGGCGGGATCTACCTGCTCGTCTGGCTCTTCTCGAAGGCGCGACACGGCGGGTCCACCGCGGGCTTCCGGGTCAAGCGCTCGAAGAAGTAGGTCTCCGCCGTGTTCGGCGCGCTCGGACAGGACGAGCCCGCGTCGGCGCTCATCACGCCCCCGGGCCTCGCGCAGCTGCTCTCCCGCGCGGGCTACTACGGCAGCCTGTCGGAGGCGTTCTCGAGGTGGGCAGAGACGAACCTCCCGCACGATCTCCGTCCCTACGGGATCGTCGTCGACTCCGAGGGCGCGCACATCAACCCACCCGAAGCGCTCGACGTCCTCATCGACTCCGTGCGCGCGCGTGAGAGCCCGCTCAAGACGCTCTTCTGGTCGACGCTCGCGGCGGCGACCGGTGCTATCGTCTACACGGTCGTGCAAAAGAGGATGAAGTGAACTGGAACCCCGGCTCGTGGCCGACGTGGGCGCTCTACGCTGCTCCGATCGGGGCGCTTCTGGGCTTCGCGCTCGTCCGCTCGAGTTGGGTCTACCATCGCTACGGGAAAGCGGCGGAGAAGCGCTGCGAGAACGTGCGCCGACCCGAAGCGCACGGTCGCTGCGTTGCGCGGCAGATGCGGAAGATGGGGTACGGTAGGTGATGTCAAAGAGGCGCTCAACACGTCGTCGCAAGCGTGTCTACGTCACGACCGGGACTTGGATCTGCAAGCGTGGTCGAGGTAAGCCGAAGTGCATGACCTACGACCAAGTATCGAAGCTGCTTGCGAGAAAGAGAAAGCGTTGATGGCCTTCGGCGACGCGCAGAGCATCCTCAGTCGGCTGGAGGCGGTCGCGCGAGCTCGCCGTTCGGGGAATCAGCGGGCGCTCGCCGCTCTCGCGATCGACGCGCAGGATGCGATGACCTGGGGCGTTGCACAGAACCTCATCAGCATCGCGGAGTTCAACAAGGCGAAGGCGAATCTACGCCGGCTCGTCGGGAGTTGAATAGGAAGGACCGTTCATGGCGACCGTTTCGATTCGCGAATCTGGAATCCCGCGCCTCTACCGCACGGTCTGGCTGCAGTCCGGTGTCGGACCGGACAGCGGTACGCTCGCCAGCAAGCTCATGTCCTCGCTCGCCGGATACCCACTCGGTCAAGAGGCGGCTCCTCCGCCCCCGAACGAGTCCGTCGGCTATCTCGAGGCGTGGGTCCTGCTCAAAGCGACCGGCGATCTCGCGACGCCTCTCGACCCAGCCGTCTACTGGTGGGACGACAGCCTCATCTCGGCCTTCAACCGATGGTCCGTCCGCCGAACCGTCGAGCACGTCGATCTGACGCCGGACCTCGAGCTCTCGGATCCCGACGCTCCGAATCCGGACTTCATGCTCATCTCGCCGGCGGAGGTGTTCTATCAACTCGCCGAGGAGGCGGTCTTGCCGCAGAACGAAGCACGGCTGTTCGCTGCGCTCCGCGAAGCGGATATCGAAGCGGCGGGATTCATCGATGATCTACGAACGCGCGTGCCGCGGCCGCCGAAGCCGGAACCCGAAGCGCCTCCCGGTCCCGCGCCACGAAAACCGATCTGGCCCGCGCTCGTCGCGCTCGGCATCATCGGTGGAGGCATCTGGGCGCTCTGGAAGGGGCAGGCGTAGCAGTGAGGCGTTACTGGACGCGCTACGTCCGCGCGATGGCGCGCACGTGCCCGAAGTGCGGCGCACGTCCGAACCAGGCCTGCTTCGATCTACGCTGTCGGCCGACGCACGTCCACGGGCCCACCGTTCTGGGCGTCGACTTCAAGCACGAACGGCTCGTGAGCTCCTCGTTCCATCGAGAGCGAGAGGTCGAGGAGAGCGCTGTCTCGTGACGAAGAGCACGACGTCGCTCTGGCTTTAGCCAGGTCTGGATTCCGGCCCAGCCGACTGGTAACGTCTTCGAGTGCTCGTCCAGCGCGGCCACACCTACGTAGCCGCCGCTCGCCTCCCAGCGCTGGTCCCGCTCTCGGTCGTCCGTAACGAGCTCGTCTCCGCGGGCTTCGTGAACGTGTCGGTCCGGTCGGCCGACGGCCCGAACTACAACGCCGTGGGGCAGGGGACCTGGACGGGCGCTGACGAGGACGTCGAGCTGCCGAGCCAGGTGGTCTGGGTACACGACGTCACGCCGGCGGCGGAGCCCGAGCCCGCCGAGGCTGGAGCTCCCGCGCCCGGGCCGATCGTCACGCCGACGTCGCCGTCGGCCCCGAGCTCGCCCACTCCGGCGCCGGCGCCGCGACGACGACGTCGTGCGCCAGCTCCTCCCGATCAGAGCGTACCGGTGGTGGCCTTGTTCGTCAGCGGCATCGGAGCGCTCGTCCTCTGGAAGCTCAAGAAGGACGGGTTCTGGAACAGGCGGGCTTGGCGACGATGAAGATTCGCACGAAGGCGATCAAGCGCTGGGCCGTGCGTCACAAGCGCGCGGTCTTCATCGGCAGCGCCGCCGTGGCCGTCCTCTTCCTCGGCAAGAAGGGTCGCTGCTGGCCGCGGCTGGGACCCGACAGGTACCACCGCTTCGACGACTACATCAACGAGGCGGCCGCGCAATATCACGTCGATCGACGCTTCATTCGCGCGGTCATCCGAGTGGAGTCCGACTTCCAGCCGAACTGCACGTCGATCGTGATCCGGCGCGGCGTGCGCGTCCGGGGGGCGATGGGGCTCATGCAGATCATGCCGGGCCCGGCGGAGCGTTGCGGCCTCTCGAACCCGTTCGATCCGAGAGGCAACATCCTCTGCGGCACCTCCATCCTGCGTCAGAACCTGAACCGATACGACGGAGATCTCGAGCTCACGCTCGCCGCGTACAACGCGGGTCCCGGGCGCGCCCACGATCCGCCGACGTCGACCCGCGCGTACGTGCGAAAGGTCCTCGCGTACTACCAGGCATCGTGGCCCGCGGATGCCGTGTCGTGATTCTCTACCGCGCATCTTCAAGCGAGTTCGCCGGGCGTGACAACGCCTTCACTCCAGATCTCGAAGTGGCAGTCGCGTACGTCAATAACAAAGGATTCGGCGGCCCGCGCATCTACGCCTATCGAGTAGGTGGAGACCGAGAAACGGTTCTAGACCTGTACGCGCACGATCACCGCAAGGAGCGTGTTGCACTCGCGAGAGAGATCAGGCCACGGGAAGATCCGTATGCCGAGGGGTCGGTCTATGACCGTTGGCAAGAACAAGGCTACGTGTACATGCACGATCTCCTCTTGGACGCAGGAGTCGCTGACGAACTTCGTGCTCTCGGTTTTCTTTGGGTCACGTTCACGGACGACTATCCAGAAGACGCGGAGACGTGGTGGTACCTCGGCGACGAGCTCCTCGAGGGTGTGAAGATCCCGAAAAGCCAGTGGCCTGACGTACCGTGGGCACGGTTTCGAGTTCCCGCTGCCGCACATCGACGGTGGCGAAGTAGGGCTCGATGACCCGACGACTTGCGAAAGATCGAGTACGAAGCCTTTGGCGCTGGGTTGCAGGCGGAGGCCTTCTAGGCGCCCTTCTGCTCTCGAAACGCTCCCTGCGTGGCCGGAGGCTCCTCCACCTCGGCGACAGCCACGTAGGGGGTCTCGAGGGGCCTCTGGAGGCCCGAGTTTCGGCCTCGGGGGGTAGGTACCAGGCCCATTTTAGGGTCGGAATTTCGACCCCCCAGGCTGCTCGAGCCGGATGGGGTGGGGTCGTCCGCGCCGAGGGTCCCGACGTCGTGATCGTGACCCTGGGGACGAACGACAGCCCCACCGAGAGTTACCGGGAATCGGTCGGCGCTCTCGTGGACGAGATCCGAGCGGCGGCGCCGGCGGCGACGGTCATCTGGTGGGGACCTCCGGTTCTTCTTCGTGCCGACGTCGTCGAGCTCGCCGGCGAGCTCGTCCAGCTGCAGCGCCCGGAGGTCACCCGGCGTGGCGGTCGGTACCTCGACTCGAGGCCGTACACGTCTCGACCCGATGAGCACGCGCCCGACGGCATCCATCTGACGCGCGCCGGCTACGACCGATGGGCGCGCAGCGCACTTCGCTCGACGTTCTGGACGGCGTGATGCTTCTCGAGCACAGCAAGGTCTACGTCGCAGCGTTTCAGAAGCCCTGGTGGGTCAGTCAGTTCATGTTGCAGGGATGGGCCCGAGGTCTGGGCATCGAGATCGCGGGACTCTGGCCTCGAGGTCACCTGAACGCACCCCGGATCGCTCCGCCCAATCCTCGGCCGTACACCCATCTGGTCGCCGGCCGCATGGCCGGACCGAGCAAGGAGCTAGACCTTCCGAAGGAGATCGCCTGGGTCAGCGAGCTCGCGCTCGACGCGCCTTCGCGCCCCTTCTTGCTACGTCGCCGGGTGGGTTGACCCTGATCACCCGCCCGAGGTACGGTTCTCGAGGTGGCTACCTGCGGCAATCCGATACGTCTGGACGCCGAAGATCCCAAGATCGTCCTTTGTGACCGCGAGCTCAGCCACGGGGGCCGACACGCCTCGTACGAGCACGGTTGCAAGGCGATTCTCTTCGGAAACCAGTGCCAGCTCCCGCCGGGGCACCGTGGACCGCATCGGGCCGATGGGGAGTACGGCGACCTGAACCAGCCGTGGTCCACCGTCTGGCTCGACCGGCACGACTGCGGATCGTTTCTGCCACACGAGGAAGATCACCGTCTCTGCAAGAACTGCGGGCTCTTGCACCCGAGCCGTAGTCCTGAGGACTGGAAGAGGTAACCCATGGCGAACTACTTTTTTCGGTTCACGGACACGATCGACAACACGCTTGCTGCCGGCGGCATCGCCCAGGACGCCACGACGCAGCGCCGAGCGTATCTGGTCGGTCTGACGTTTCGACTGACCGCGCTCCCCATCACCGACCAGCAGATTGAGCTCGCCGTCACCCGCGGGACGACCGCGCTCGGCACCTCGACGCCGGTGACGCCGGCGGCGGTTGATCCGGGCGATGTCGTGGCCTCCACGGTCGACCCGCAGGAGAACTACACCGTCAACCCGACGCTCGGCTCGCAGGTCGGCGGCAAGGGCGGCAACGTCCGGCAGGACATCCAGCTCGTCATCAAGACCGGCAAGGAGATCATTCTCGCCGCGACCGCAAACCTCTCGCTGCTCTTCCGTCCGATCGTCGGCCCAGCCAACACGTGTAGCGGCGGCTGCGAGTACGACGAGCGGTAGCCGTGCTGCAGCCCGACGGCGTGTGGATTCTGCGTGACCGCGACAGCGGCAAGGAGACGCACTCCGACTTCATCGTCTGCGCGCACTGCAACAACATGTACGACGTCCCGGATGGCACGACGCCGCAGTATTTTTGCCCGAAGTGCGGCACGAGCTTGTGCAAGAACTGCTTCGACGAGTTTAGGACCGGACCACACGGCTGCATCCCGTACATGAAGAAGATCGAGGCCGCCGAGGAAGCTCAATACCGTCGTCAACGATTCATGAGGATGGCCGGGATCGACTGATGGGTGCATCCGGCACGGTCGTCGCGGATTTTGGCGTCTTCCCAGGCGCGAGTGACGTCGTCGTGGCCGTGGTTGGCCAGGCCGGCATCGTCGCTTCGAGCCTCGTCGAGGCATGGGTATGCGGGACGGCTGCGACCGCGGATCACTCCGAGGACGAGCACGTCATCGAGACGATCGACTGCCAGGCGTTCGCCATCGTCACCGCGACAGGGTTCTCGATCCGTGTTTTCAACACGAATCAGATCTCGGAGCGCGAACCGGCTCAACTCTACGAGCAAGGGAACCCGCTGGCCGGACAGCCGCGAGGACCGCACCACTCCACAGCGTATAGCGAAGGACGTGGTACACGGCTGTACGGCCAGTGGACCATCGCATGGGTGTGGAATTGAAGGGCACTCGCGAAGGCCTCTACGAGGCGATTCGTCGCCGCGGACACGTTACGAAGCTCCCGGATGCTCCGGACGGCCCGATCATTCCAGCGTTCCATCCGCGCCTCCTCGCCGGCGCGCTGCGCCAGGAGATCGAACGCGCCCGTAAGATCGGCTGGACGAAGATCTCCCTCCACATGGATGTGGAGGACGCCGTCGCACTGGCCGCCGCGCTCGACGTGATCCGCTAATGTCGATCCAAGTACAGGGAAACGGCGGCACGATCGCGGAGGTAGACGGCACCACGTTTCGTGCCCTGCGTGTCACCGCCAGGCCGATCGATTACGGGGCGCTCGGCTTCTATCGGTTGGCGATGGTCTCGGGCACGATGGCCGCCGCGCTGGCGGCGAACTCGGAGATCTTCCAGCACCGGTGGGCGGATGCCACGAGGTTTGCCGTCACCTACCGCGCCGCCATAGCTGCCGGTGCCAACGTCGCGGCGACTGCTACGGCGCTCGTCGCTTTCCGCCTCACGATCGCTCGGTCCTGGACCGTTGCCGGCTCTGGCGGAACTCGCGCGAACTTGACCGGCAACAACCAGAAACTACGCACCTCGATGGGCACCTCGCTTGTCAACGACGCGGGCATTTCAACGACGGGGTTGCTGACCGCAGGAACGAAGACGCTCGACGCGCAGGACGTTGGAGCCGTCGCCACCGGAATCGGCACTGGCGCGATCACGACGGCTGTGGCGTTGCCAATCATGGGGCCGATCGAGCTACTCAACATCGACTCCTCCTCCGACCACCCGATCGTCGCAGCACAGAACGAAGGGTGGGTCATCCGCACCGGCCCTATTTTCCCGGCCGCATTGACTTGGCACTTCGCCGTCTCCTGCTCCTGGGCCGAGGTTGCCGCTTACTAGCGAGGCTCGATGAGCCTCCTTCTCACACAGCTCACTCCTCCAGCCGCTGTCGATGTTCTGCTCGAGGAGCCACCGAGCCCAGAGGAGGATCTACCAGAGGTCCACGTCTTCGATGACGGGTTCGTTCCGCTCTCACTCGGGATACCAGTCCTCGCAGATGACGAGGACCCGATTCATGTCGCGGCCGACCCGACTTCGGACGAGGACGTCATCGTCGCGTCCTATCCGGCACCGATCTCCCCAGACGACCAGATCGATCTGCCATCGGACGACCTAGAGGTCGAGGATCCGTGGGGACTCGAGAAGATGGTGGAGGCACAGGAGATCGCGTGGCTGTCGGAAGATGACACGCCGGCGGCAGCCGACACCGACGAGACGCCGCCTGTTGACGATGGTCTCACGCCGTCCTCGACCTATGCCGTCTGGGTGACCGAGGAGAGCATCGACGTCGACGAGCTCGACGACCTCGCCTCAGCCGACGACATTGCGCCCCCGACCGTCCCTTCATTCGTAGCTCCCACGGACGTCCTCCTCGAGGAGGAGGAGGAGGACGTCTCTGGTGCCGACGAGCTGACCTCGCCAGCCACCATCCCGCATGTCGATGACGAGCGCGATCTCGCGCACGACCTGGCCGAGACATTCCAGAGCGACGAGTTCACGCCGCCGGAGACGTACACGCCACCGCCGTCCTTGCCCGACGTCATCTTCGATGACGCCGAGGTGATCGAGATCGTCGACGAGCCGGACGAGCGTACAGACGACGTCGTGCCATCAAGCCCCGATCTCATTCCCACCGAGGACAGCGGCGTCAAGCTCGCAGCGCCAGAACTCGAGTTGCCTGCGGCGGACGATGAACCACCGTTTACCGAGCTACCCGTCTGGGTCGACTCGGATACGGCCGACCCGGACCTCGAGCTCGAGCTGCTTCTCGATGTGCCAGACGAGATCGTGGTGCCACCACCTACGCCACCCCCACCGCCTCCACCGCCCCCGCCACCTGCGGGTACACCGCCCGTACAGGGCGGCTTCTCTGGAGGAACGGGCGGCAAAATCGTCGTCTGGAACTTCGGCACGCCCTCGCGGCGTTACGTCAACTTCGCGAAACGTCCTGCACCGCGATACCCGTACGACTTTTGGCAGCGGCTCTCCGATCCGCCCCCGGAGGTGCCGAAGAAGAGTGCGCCACGGGAGGTACGGTGGACGCAGAGATTCGAGCGAACAATCCATCCGGACCCGGAGGACAAGCGCCCTCTTTACGCCCGCTTGCTGGATCTGATCAAGAAGAAGCGATAGGCTGCCAGAAGGGTGGAAACCGAGAAGAAGCCCATCGTGTCGGCCGTCAACGACACGCTCATCGCGACGGCGACGGCGTTCTTCGCGATGTTCGGGGGGGCGTGGGCGATGTCCCAGTCGGACGCCAAGATCGAGGCGAAGACTTGGATAGCCATCTTCGGAGGCCTCGCGGGTGGCGTCCTCTTGTGGCGTTGGAACCGACCTGCGGCGATGGGCCTCGCGGCTGGGCTAGGAGGGCTCGGGCTTACCGCCATGATCGCGCAAGCCGCAGGGGCGGCGGACGCCGGAAAACTTTTCGGATTCCAGCAGGCTCGAGAACAGCGGCAGAAGCGGCTTCAGACGCCTGCTGTGCCGCCGCCGACACCCTCTCCGTCGCCACGCCAGGTGCTCATCACCCCAGGCATGTACTATGCGGCAACGGCTCCTCGTAACTCGCAGGCTTGATCGTGGAGAGGAAGGAGCGAGAGTGAGATGCCACGGTGGGCTTACCATGGAACCCGGCCTTCTCTGCTTCCACAGATTGCGGCATCGGGGCTGACTCCCGCGAAGGCGAGCAGGTTCCCGACTCGCAAATACGTCTATTTCTCGGACGAGTACGAATTGGCAGCCGACTACGGCGACGTCATCCTCCGATTCCCATGGCCGATCGATGCTCGCGGCTTCACCTTCGAGGACGAAGGAGTCGAAGAGTACGTCAGTCCGGGCGCAATACCTCCTCATCTCATCAAGGTCTATCATCGAGACCGATGGGTGCCCGTGAGAAAGTTCAGGAGAAGTTGAGTGGGTCGAGAACTACAGGGAGGTATCATGCGCGAGAGTCAGTTGATCGTGGAGAGAGCGGTGATGACGGCCGACCGCGTGTACCGAAACCTCTGGATGGGCTCGGCGCCCATGTGCGAGAGCGAGGACAGTCGACGGATGCACCTGCGCTTCGACGTCCTGGTCCTGGCCGCGATGGAGCACCAACCCTCGAGCCGCTGCTTCCCGGGCGTCAAGGTCATCCACGCGCCGATCGACGACGGGCCCCAAGTGCCCGACAACGAGCTCCGGATCGTGCAGCAGGCATCCATCCTCGTGGCCAACGCGTTGCGCCACGGGAAGCGCGTGCTCGTGACGTGCTGGCAAGGTCGCAATCGATCGGGGTTCATCGTCGCGCTCGCGCTCGTGCGTCTCGGCTGCGCGCCAGACAAGGCGATCGAGCTCATCCGGCGCGCGCGCGGGGAGACGGCGCTCTCGAATCAGGCGTTCGTGAAGATCATTCAGGTGCGGTAGCACAGCCACGGTGCCGGACGAGCAGGACCTCGATGACTCCCTTTCCGAGCTTCATCGTCCGCACGAGCATCTGGTTGCCGAACCCGATGGGCTCGAGGCACAACTCGCACTCGCTACCGCGAGCGCACGAGCGGACATGCACGTCGGTAGTGCGCATTTCTCATCTTCGCAGGGACCTCGAGGCTCGCCCGGCGGCCGCACCTGATACCCGTTCGCGAGGTGCGGCATCAGGTCTTCCGTTGCTCGCGCGGTGCGAAGCGTCCCGCGTCGTGCGCTCGAGCGATCCAGTGGATGATCCGGGTGCGCAGAACCAAGGAGAGCTCGACGCCCTCCTCCGAGGCGATCCGATCGAGCTCTTCCATCGCGAGGAGCAGGACCTCCCCCAGATCGTTTGCGGGCCTGTTCGGGCTCACGCCCGAGTGTACCGCGGCACGTCCGTTCAGACGGCTTCGCGCATCCTGGCGCTAGCCAAATGAGTAGAATCGGTCCGGGTCCGGCGTGAGAATGATGTGATCGTAGAACTTGATCCCGAGGAGTTGGCCGGCCCTGACGTAGACGCTCGGTCAACATCTTGTCCTCCTCCGACGGCGCGGGATCTCCAGAAGCTTTGCGTTCAGGCACAGGACGAAGAAGAGCTCCTGCGTCAGGTTGCCGACCGGATACACCTCGTGGAAGAACCGCGAGGCCGCGAGGCCGCTCTGGATCGTTGGGAGCGCGGGCTTCTGGCCCGGCACCCTCGTCAGGCAGACATCGACGTCGAGCCACGCGTACTTCGCTCGCGTCGAGGCGCAGGCGCGTCGTGCGCCTCGACGCCTCGGCTCATCGACGTCGGAGAGAAAGGTCCGCTCCGGAATCGGCGCGTATGTGGCACGACGCCCCATCTCTTACAAGGTGCCGCGGCTCACGGGAGCGCCACCTCTTCCATCCAGACCGCGATCGGCGTGCCGCCCAAGATCGCGGTCAATCGAATCCACACGTCATGCGCGCCAGAATCCGGCTCGATGACCAGGCGGCGGTGCGGCACGAGCGACTGCGACGTACCCGAGAACCACGTCCCGTCCGTGCTGTTCCTGAAGAACGGCGTGACGGTCGCCGTGAATCCCACAGCGGAGTAGACGAGCCCGACCCTGACACCACGGCCGAGACCGGACACCACGAGGATCTCCGCCGGCGGCGGGGTGAACACCCCGAGCGACGGGTCCGCGTCGTCGACGGCCGTGGGCTTCGTTCGTTTGAGGAGAAGACCTGCGGACATTGGCTATCGCCGCTTCTTGCGCTGCGACATCATCTTCGCGGCGACAGGATGGGCAGGATCGGTGGTGGGCGGCAGCGAGGCGGCCGCCGCTCTCAGGCGCGCCTCTTCCTCGGAGATCTGCGCCTCGATCTCCCGAAGCGCCTCCCATTGCCAGCGCCGTCGCGCTTCGACCGCTTTGGCACGCAGCTCCTCGAGACGGTTCATCGCTAGACCTCCCAGATGGACGCCAGCGATCCGGGCTGCACGCCCATCGCCCCGCGGCCGTTGTCGTTCGGGTGATCGATGAGTGGAGCCGTGAGCGTGAGTGCAGCGAAGGTCGAGTCGCCGTCGGCATCCACCCCGTTGCCGACGCGCAGGTTCGGGCCGGTCGTCGTGAACGTAACGGCGGATCCGACCTGTGCCTTTGCGCCGTTCTGACACCAGATCCCGACTCCCGCGACGTCGCCGGCTCCGGCCGTGATGTTGGCCGACACCCGAATCCACGCTGTGGAGTCGATGCTGAACGCATTGCTCAAGCAATCGTCGAACACGATCTCCGAGCACTCCGCGCGCGACCCCTCTCGGATGATCACTGCGTTCGTAGGAGATGCCATGAAAAGAACGGGCAGGAGCGGATCCAGCGCGAAGATCGAGATCTCCGACTGCTCGATCGCCTCGAGCCCGCCCCCGTGGATCGCGCCGCCCTCCCAAATGAGACGCGCGCCCAAGGTAAAGATATCGGTTCCGACGGAGACGATGAAGCCGAGCCCTGAAGAGCCATGATCGATGCGGATCCCAAAGAAGATGCTCGCGACTCTCGAGCCGATGCCGGCCGACTCGTTCGGGCTGTAGGTGAGGCTCGTGCCGTAGATGGGATCGACGATCCCGATGAAGCCCCCCTGGAAGACCGCCGTGCCCGCCGTCACGAGGAGCGCGCCGTCGCCATCGAAGAACACGCCGGTATAGAAGATGGCACCGCCGATCTGATCGATCCCGAAGGTGGACGGTGCCGACGTTACCTTGATGAACATGAGCCCGAGCATCGGACCGGTGCCGGGGTACTGGACGTTGCCATCGTATGTCGTGTCCCACGGGAGCACGATCCGCATCGCGGGATTCGAGGCAAACGCTCCGCTGCCCTGGCCGACGATAACGGCTGCCGGCTCGAGGATCCTGTAGCTCCAACCGGCAACGGGGATCGGGCTGAACGGTGCGACGGGCGCGATTGCCGTGCCCGTGTGGCTGCGAAGCGTCTTCTGCTGCAGCGTGGTCGCGGGGCTCGCCGGGTCGAATACCTCGATGATCTGCCCGGCGAACTGGTTCGTCGCTCCAAACGCTGCGCCAGCGTCGGTCACGAGGTACGCGGTCGCTGCCGTGAGTGTGCCAGATGCGAGTACGGTCATCGCCGTGGAATCGCCGCGCAGGAAGACGCGACGCACGGGGATCTGCGCCATGATGAACTGCACGTCCTCGGCGTACGTGCCGTTGGCGAGCTCGATGACGAGGTCGAGGTCCAACTCGAGCGCGAGCCACGCGTTCATGCGCTCGACCGCGCGGTTGATGGTCTGGAAAGCTGTGGCGGCCGTCAGGCCGACGTTTTCGTCGTCACCGTTGACCGGATCGACGAAGAGGTGTGCCGCGCCATCGGCCGGATCGATCGGGATCGATCCTCCGATCGTGACCTGTGCGGTTCCGGACTGGACGTCGGTGCTCATCGAGCTTCTCCTTTGGAACCCCCCCCGGCCGGCCAGGATCCACTCTCCTGCGCCTCGGAGGCTTCCGTTTCGCGAGCAATAAACTCAGGAAATGCCGGCGGACGGAGCCTCGATAGGACGAGGAGTGTGACGGCGTGCGTCCCAAATGCCATGAGGACGAGCGCCCGCTGGTTTTCGAGCACGGCGGCAAGGAGCCAGATGGTCAGGCTCCCCCACCACCCCATGCACAGATCACACGAGAGCGGCTTCGTCGACGTGTACCGAGCGGGCAGAAGGGCGCGGAGGATCGAGATGATCGAGACGACGGCGAGTCCGGCGAGCACCGTCGCGATCAGCCACATCCACATGCGTTCCGATCCTTGTAGTACCCGATCCACACGCCTCCCAACGTCCGCCTCGCGACTGCGTACAGGCCGTACGACGGGAGGAAGTAGAGGAGCCGGCCGGTCCCGTCATCTGCCCTCTTCACGAGCTCCGCGCCGAGTTGCTGGAGCCGACGATCTGCATCGCCGGCTCTCAGCGTCTCGGAACGGAGCGGCCCACTCATCTACCC
>JBOGJF010000706.1:0-5307 GCA_050747785.1 Vicinamibacteria bacterium | reverse complement strand
GTGCCGAAGCAGCTCGAGGCCAACGGCCTCAAAAAAAAGGCGGTCTCGTTTACGACCGAATCCCTCACCGAGATCCTCCGCCGCTATACGAGAGAGGCGGGAGTCAGGAATCTGGAAAGGGAGATCGCCTCCATCTGCCGCAAGATTGCCCGCAAGCTCGTCAAGGAGGGCCACGACATGACCCTCGAAGTCACCGGCAAGACGGTTCCCGACTACCTCGGTATCCCCAGGTTCCGCCCCCGCCAGACCGAGAAGAAGAGCGAGGTCGGCACGGCCACCGGCCTTGCCTGGACCGAAGTTGGGGGAGAGCTCCTGGTGACGGAGGCGTCTCTCATGTACGGCAAGGGGGGCCTCACTTTGACTGGCAAGTTGGGCGACGTTATGCAAGAATCAGCGCAAACAGCACTGTCGTTCATCCGGTCCCGGGCGGAGGAACTGGGGATTGCCCGAGACTTCAACCGACGCATCGACGTTCATATCCACGTTCCAGAAGGAGCCATACCCAAGGACGGCCCATCGGCCGGCATCACCATGTGCACCGCTCTCGTTTCGGCTCTGACGAACATTTCGGTGCGGAGCGACGTGGCCATGACCGGAGAAATCACGCTGCGCGGCAAGATCCTTCCCATCGGTGGGGTCAAGGAAAAGGTGCTGGCGGCGCACCGGGCCGGGATCACTCACATCATCCTTCCCCGCGACAACGAAAAGGATCTAGCCGATATTCCCGAAAACGTGCTGAACGCTCTGAACGTGAAGATGGTCGAAACGATGGATGAGGTATTCGAATCCGCGTTGACGGGACCCGTGCCGAAACACGCCGTAACGGATGAGGACTCGGCCGAGCCCCCGAAACTGGATGATGGTATCCAGGGCGAGTCCATTGCCCATTAGGGACTCGGCCGAAGCCTAAGCCTGAATCAAGAAACAAGGAACGAACCCCCGAGAGTCTTTCCCTGGGCTCGAGCTTTCCGCTAGCTAGGATAGATATCGTAACGAGAGATCCTATGGATCATGAGCAAGCAACCGCAGGCCGAGTTTGTCCTGAGCGCCGCGCAGTCCGCGGACTTTCCATCCGATGGGCTGCCGGAAGTAGCCGTGGTGGGGCGATCGAACGTCGGAAAATCCAGCTTGCTGAACCGGCTGGCGAGCGCGAAGAAGCTGGCAGCCGTCTCGCGAACCCCCGGCAGAACGCAGCTCGTGAACTTCTTTCGCGTGGAGGACAGGCTGTATCTGGTGGATCTTCCGGGTTACGGCTTCGCTCGCGCACCCGTGCAGGTGCGAAAGCGCTGGGAATCCCTGGTCACCGACTATCTCTTCGATCGAACCGTCGTTCGACTCGTCTTGCTCATCGTCGATGCGCGGCGCGATCCGATGCGCAATGATCGAGATGTCCTAGAGCTCCTCCATCGCAGTGGATTGTCGTATGTTGTCATCGCCAGTAAGTCAGACAAACTATCCCGGGCGGCCATGGCAAAACAACGGGCCAAGCTCGAGGATGCTCTTGCCGCGCCGGGCGGGGTACCCTTCATCACCTTTTCCGCCGTCACGGGCGAAGGAAGGAAAGAATTATGGAACGTGATCGAGAAGCACGTACGCGAGCCGAGGCACCGACTGAACCGGCGGACGACGCAGAGTCACCACAAGAAGAAGTGAGCGGCAAAGGCTCGCGAAACGAAGTGGTCGAGAAACCGTCGCGCAGCGACGCGAAGGCCAAGACCCTGAACATTGCCGAGCTCAAGGACATGAACATCTCCACGCTGGCGAAGGTCGGCAAGGACCTGGGCGTGGCCGGCGCCACCGGGATGCGCAAGCAAGAACTGATATTCAAGATTCTGCAAGCACAGACGGAGCAAAGCGGCCTGATTTTCTCCGAGGGGGTCTTGGAATGCCTGCCCGATGGCTTCGGTTTCCTCCGGGCTCCCGAGTACAACTATCTTCCCGGGCCTGACGACATCTATGTCTCACCTTCTCAGATCCGCAAGTTCGATTTGCGGACCGGCGACACGATCTCCGGCCAGATCCGACCGCCCAAGGAAGGCGAGCGCTACTTCGCACTCATCAAAGTGGAAGCGGTCAACTTCGAGCCACCCGAGGCTTCGCGGGAACGCATCTTTTTCGACAACCTGACGCCTCTCTATCCTCAGGATAGGATCCAGCTGGAGACGGAGAAGGACAACCTCTCGGCTCGCGTCATGGATCTCATGACGCCCGTCGGCAAAGGGCAACGCGGGCTCATCGTCGCGGCGCCCCGAACCGGGAAGACGATGCTGCTCCAGAACATCGCCAATAGCATCACCGCCAATCAACCGGAGGTCGTTCTCATCGTACTCCTCATCGACGAACGCCCCGAAGAGGTGACGGACATGCAGCGGTCGGTGCAGGGCGAGGTCATCAGCTCCACGTTCGACGAGCCCGCATCGCGCCACGTGCAGGTTGCGGAGATGGTCATCGAAAAGGCGAAGCGCCTGGTCGAGCACAAGCGTGACGTCGTCATCTTGTTGGACTCGATCACGCGGCTGGCCCGCGCCTATAACACCGTGGTGCCCCCCTCCGGAAAAGTGCTCTCCGGAGGCGTGGACAGCAACGCGCTGCAGCGCCCCAAGCGGTTCTTTGGAGCCGCCCGCAACATCGAAGAGGGCGGCTCGCTCACCATCATCGCGACGGCGCTCATCGAGACCGGCAGCCGCATGGACGACGTCATCTTCGAAGAGTTCAAGGGAACCGGCAACATGGAGATCCATCTCGACCGCAAGCTGGTCGACAAGCGCGTCTTCCCCTCCATCGACATCAACAAGAGCGGCACCCGGAAGGAGGAGCTCCTCTTGGCGAAGGAAGAGATCACCCGGGTCTGGATCCTGCGCAAGGTTCTCTCGCCGCTCTCGCCCGTGGAGGCGATGGAGCTTCTGCTGGACAAGATGAGCAAGACGAAGAACAACGCCGAGTTCCTCGCCTCGATGTCGGGTCAGCCGTAGCCTGCGCCCGCCCCGGGGCGTGCTCGAAAGGCATGTCCATCATGTCAGGCCGGAAAGGCCTTTTAGACCAGTCGTTTAGAGCAAAGCAGCCTCCTCGTTCCGCCGCCCGGCGGCCGGAGCGGTGGGGCCGCTTGCGAAGCTGGGCTATAATGAATAGCCGTATCGATTAGGAGAGCTGCTCATGAAACCCGGGATACATCCCAAGTACGAGAACGTCACCGTGGCCTGCGCCTGTGGAGAGACTTTTCAGACCCGCTCGACCAAGGGTGGCAGCATCAAGCTAGAGATCTGCTCGAAGTGTCACCCCTTCTTCACCGGGAAGCAGAAGCTCATCGACTCCGCGGGGCGCGTGGAGCGGTTCAACCGGAAGTTCGCTAAACGCAACGCCCAGGCGTCGGCCAAATCCGAGTCCTAACCTTCCGTCCCCCTCCGTTCCATGTCCGATCTGGAAAGTAAGCTCGCTGCATTGGAGCAGCGCTTCGAGCTCCTCACCGAGGAGCTGGGGAAGCCCGAGCTCGTCGCCTCCCCCTCTGCCTATCAGAAGCAAGCCAAGGCCCGCTCGGAGTTGGAGCCGTTGGTCGAGAAGTATCGCGAGCTCAAATCGGTCGTGAACGAGCTGAACGAAGCCAAGGAAATGGCCGGCGAGGCTGACGATCCGGAGATGCGAGCGCTCGCCGAGGAGGAGCTGACTCGGCTGCAAAGCGAAAGGGAGCGTCTCACGCAGGAATTGAAGACGATCCTTCTACCCAAAGACCCGAATGACGAGCGCAACGTCATCATCGAGATTCGGGCTGGAACCGGCGGCGAGGAGGCAGCGCTCTTCGCGCAGGAGATCTATCGAATGTATTCACGCTTCGCAGAGAAGGAAGGGTGGCGCGTGGAAGTCATCAGCGCCAAGCCCACCGGCATCGGCGGGCTGAAGGAAATCGTGGCGGTCATCGAGGGCAAGGGCGCCTACAGCCGTTTGAAGTACGAGAGTGGCGTCCACCGAGTGCAACGCGTTCCGGTGACCGAGGCGTCGGGACGCATCCACACGTCTGCCATCACGGTAGCCGTCTTGCCGGAAGCGAAGGATGTGGAGGTCGAGATCGACGCCAAGGATCTTCGGATCGACACGTTTTGCTCCTCGGGACCCGGGGGACAAAGCGTCAATACGACCTACTCGGCCGTTCGCATTACTCATCTGCCTACCGGCCTGGTGGTCTCGTGTCAAGACGAGAAGTCTCAAATCAAGAACAAGGCGAAGGCCTTGCGCGTCCTTCGTTCTCGTCTCTACGATCTTGCCCTGCAGGAGCAGCGGGACCAGATCGCTCGCGAGAGAAAAGGGCAGATCGGGACCGGAGATCGCAGCGAGAAAATCCGGACCTACAACTTCCAACAGGCACGCGTGACGGACCACCGCATCAATCTGACGCTCCATCGCCTGGATAGCATCCTCGACGGCGACCTCGAGGAAATCCTGGATGCGCTCGCCACCCACGATCAAGCCGAAAGACTCAAGGAGGCGGAGACCGCTCCCGTCCAACCGTGAGCACGGCCACTCCCAGCGCGCGGAAGCTTCTGGAACGCGGAGCCCAGGAGCTGGAGCGTGCCGGCGTCGACCGCAGCCGCTGGGAAGCGGAACTACTCCTTCGACAGGCCATCGGTTGCTCCCGCGAGACCCTCCTCGCGGATCTCGGCGAGCCGGTTGATGCGGAAGCCGCCGGTTACTTCTTCCAGCTGGTCGACCGTCGCCGGGGACGTGTCCCGCTGCAGTATCTGCTGGGCTCTCAGGAATTCTGGGGCCTCACCTTCCAAGTCACTCCGGCGGTCTTCATCCCCCGGCCGGAGACCGAAGGTCTGGTGGAGGAGACGATCCGGCGCGTCGGCGATCGGCCGGCTCGCATTGCGGACGTCGGCTGTGGAAGTGGGTGTGTGGCGATCTCGATCGCATCCTCGCTACCCAAGAGCCACGTGGATGCGATCGACATCTCCCCGGCAGCCGTGGCCGTGGCTCGCGACAACGCCACGCGGAACGGCGTGAGCCTTCGAATCGATTTCTTCGTCGGGGATCTCTTGCAACCACTCTTGGGACGGCCCGACCGGCATCCCCTGGACGTGGTGGTCTCCAATCCACCGTACGTCCCCGAGGTGGAGGTGGGCGGACTGCAACCCGAGGTTCGTAACTTCGAGCCGCGAGTCGCCCTCACCGCCGGGCCGGACGGGCTCGACGTCGTGCGCCGATTGCTCCCCCAGGCGGAGACGTTGCTGGCACCGGGAGGCCACCTGCTGCTCGAGATCGGAATGGGAATGGAGCCGAAGGTCAAAGAGCTTTTCGGTACGAGCGGTCTAAAGT
>JBOGJF010000705.1:0-13774 GCA_050747785.1 Vicinamibacteria bacterium | reverse complement strand
GGATGGGGTGGGGCCCCGCGGCAGTGAAAGGAATCCTCAGCATCGTGAACTGACCGGGCAGGAACGTCGTCGAGTGTCTCGGTGCTTGGAAGAAAAGCAGTTGGGCATCCGGTGAGAGGACCCGGCGGTCGACTAGAACCGCCCTCTCGTCTTCCTTCATGCCGCTCGGGAGTATAGCACGAAGGGTCTGACCGAAATCTCGCGCGGAAGCCGCCCAACCTCACCCACGCCCGGCGAGGCACGCGCTCACCCTCTTTTGACAGAGAAGCGGGGATGTGATACTCAATGAGGACACTTCGACAACCTTAGAAGCGAAGAAACCCGTGTTCAGCTATCAAGACATAGGTCTAGCACTCGACTCTCGTGAGTGTGTCGTCCTTCAGTCACGCCGGGGAGAGATCGAGGAACAGCGAACGCCGGCGCTCGCTCAGGTCAGCGGGAGAGAGATTCGCGCGGTCGGCCAGAGAGCGCTCCGCCTGGTCGGTAAATCGAACGACATCGTATACGTCTTCCCCGGACGCATCGAAGATCCGCTCGTGCTCACTGGCTATCTGGAAATCATTGTCCCACCGTCCTCGAGCTGGTCCCGCCGACGCCTCTGGGCCACCGTTCCCACCGCCTCGAGCCTTCAGATGCAGCTGAACTTGAGAAGCTGTCTCGACCACAGCATCCGTTCCAAGGACATCGTCCTGGTCCCGGAGGTACTCGCCGCCGCTCTCGGTGCCGGGCTCCCGGTCCTGAGACACGACGACGACTCTCACCGGGCTCGCATGGTCGTGCACGTCGGCAGCACGCGGATTGCCGCGGGGGTCTTCGTGGACGGAAGTCTTACCAGTCTGGTGGTGCGGGATGGAAGCTGGGATCGCCTGGTGCGCGACGTGCAGGAGAACCTTCAGTTTCGGCTGGGCACGACCTTCGGCTTCAATACCTTTCACAAAGTGGTTCGCACGCTATCCAAGAGCTTCTTCGACCGACAGGTGAACGACGCGGCCCGCATCAGGACGCCTCCGAGTTACGAGATTCCATTGTCCCCGGTCTCGACCGCTTCGCCGGGCGAAGCCGTGCCGGCGCAGCTCGAGCCCGCGGGCGAAGTGCTCCCCGAGGTATCGCCACCCTCGAATCTGCGGAGCTTTAGCGAGCGAGGCCTCATCGAATACGTCATCGAGGACGCCACCATCAGCCGGGCGATCGATGTGCAGCTGAAGAATCTGATCTTCGCCATCGAGAAGGCGATCTTCGGCTGCTTCGCGGAATTGAAGGGAGCAGGAAGAGGAGAGATCGCGAGCGATCTGTTCTCCGATCGTATTCTCCTCTGTGGGGACGTTTACTTCGAGCCTGCCGCGTTGACCCGGTATTTCTCTCGCCTAACGGGATTCCGCTTCGAGAGCGTCAATGGCCATTCGGTATCCAAGGGTCTTCGCCGTATCTTGACGTCGGATCCCATCCACAAGAAGAACTATCGAGAGATCGCCTCCGCGATCAACGAGGTGGAGCGCCTCCGCTTGAGCCGCATTTAAGTGTCTTAATGCCGTGTCCGCCTTCGTCCGGTGTTTGCACGAAGACTTCGGCGGACCAGCCGTCAGCCTTCGTTCGCCAGGGCGTCTTCCATCGGCGAACTTCGGCTCGACCTCGCCGAAGCCGTGGGCGGCTAGGAGGCTTGCCACGGCGTAGGCGGGAAGCCTGCGGCGAAGGCTGGGGCCCGCCTGAGCTCCCCTCAAAGCAATCTCAAGCGGCGTAGACGTTCTGATAGATGTGACCGCCGTCTGACGACTTTCAGTCTAGGCAACCACCCAGTTTGACGGCCGACAGGGGAGAATCAGGCAGCGTAGACGGTCTGATAGATGTGACCGATCTTCCCCCGCTGCGTAAGCCGATAGAAATGGCGCAGCTCGGCGAGGAGATCGGCGACCCGGGAATCTCGCAGGAACCGTCGCATCAAGAAAAAGCAGTAGCTCCGCGCGAACGAGCTTGCGGTCAAGTAACGCTCGCGTCGGCTGTCATCCAAGCCGTCCCGCAGATCGAAATCGTCGAAGAGACGATCCAATAGCTCCGCCGGGATCAACCCGCCGTTCTCGCTGGCAATCAAGAGAGCGGAGGTGACGAACTTGTCGACTTCGGCCTGGAGCTCGAGCTCCAGCTGAGTCACCGACTTGTCGCGGTTGGCGTTCCACATCAGATACGCGAAATGGCTCACTTCTTCGATGGCGGTGCAGAGCGCCGCGAAGTGAAGCGCGGGTAGTCCCCCGGAGAGATCGAGCTCGTCGAGCTCTTCGAGCCGAGCGAGGGTCTCCTCGCCGATATAGACCCCCAGCCCGATCGCTTCGTCCTCCGTGCCTTGATGGACGACCACCGTCCCTGCCGCCGTGCGCTCGCCGGAGAGGCTCTGGCAGGTCTCCCGGCTGATCAGGAATCCCTCGATCTCGACCTCGAGCTTCAGATCGTAGATTCGATCGAGGTGGGAAAGAAGGTTGGCCAGCATCGAGGAGTTTACTGGACGATTTTCGAGCCCGGCGCGGGAAGAACGCCGTGCTCGCGCAGCATCGCTCCGGTACGTTCGCTGCCGGTGCGAAGCCATTTCTCGTAGAGACGAAGGAGGCTCGTGTGATCGGTGAGGGCGCTGGCCTCGCTCACTTCGGTCAAGACGTCCACGAAGCGAGGGAAGTTCTCGGAAAGCTCTTCGAACACTTCCGCAGCGGTTTGATACGCGCTCAAGCGCGCTGCCCGACCGTAGGCATAGCCTCCCATGCTCACGTAGTAGTCGAAATCGACCGGTTTGCGCGCGACACTATCCGAAAAGAAACCGGAGATGAAGAGCGACAAGTCACCGGTCGCCTTGAACAGCGTGAATCGGCGCGCGTCGGCGCTGGCGATTGCCTCGCAGAGCAAATGCGCGAGCGGTTGGTCGTAGTCGACCGCCGCATCGAGGTACGCGCGGTCGGGGCGAACGAAAGAATCGAGGAGCTGCACCAAGTAGAACGCCGATACCTCACTCGACGTTACTTTCTGTCTCGCCATCGCCTTCTCGACTAGTTCCCGAAAATACTCAGTCGGTGTTTGGGCATTCACGGAACTCTCCTTCTTCGCGGCGGTTGTGGTCGCACGGGGATTCTAAGCAAGATTCATGCACAAGGGCGTCCCACTGGACCGGCTCTCACGTAACTCTATGAAAACAAGATGATTAGATTCTGTTCATGGGGAGGGCGCGAGGAGCGGTGTGGGCTTCCGGCCCCGAGTCCTGGGTACACTCTTCCGTACAAGTGGGTGGGCGGGAGGGTGGGCCAGTCGGTCTGCATCTAATGCTGCGGGGGCCCCACCGCCGCCTGGCTCACTCCCGCCCAGCTTACTACCTGTTTTGGTGGCCAACAGTGGCGACGGATCCGCGGCTCGCCCTACGGCGACTACACTTACTTGCGGCCTCACTCCTCGTTAGTCGATCAACCTTCCGTGCTCGACCATGAGGCAACGATTCATCACGACGGTGATCCCCGCGTCCTGGGCCTTGAGAGCCGATGCCTCGTCGACGACCCCTAGTTGAAACCACAAAGCCGGAACGCCGACCGCGATCGCCTCATCGGTGTGCTGCGGCAGGTGTCGCGGGTGCCGGAACACGTCGACCAGATCGATGGCCTCCGGAACGTCGGCCAGGCGCGGATAACACGGCCGACCCAGGACTTCGTCGCCGTCCGGGCGCACACCGAAGATGATATAGCCGCAACCGATCAGGTAGCTCGCCACCCGGTAGCTCGGTCGCTCGGGCTGCGGCGAGAGTCCCAGGACCGCGATCGTGCGGATTCGTCTCAAGAGGTCACGAATCTCGTCGTCGGTGGGATTGTGGAAGCTTCGACTGGAAGTACCCTCGGTCCTCAGCATGCGTTCATGCTAGCGGCCCGACCACGGGGCGTCAAGAAGGCGAGTCGAGCTTTCTCCGTAACCCACTGAGGCAATGCACTTTTGACATAATATCCCCGCCCGTGCAACAATAAGAGATTCTTCTCTTCCGTGCGGGTGTTTTCTTCTAGTATCCAGTAGGAAACGGTTCTCCGACTCGGGCAGCATGGACTTTCTCAAGAGCTTCTTACCGGCCCCATTGGCCGATATCTTTCTACCGGTCGCCCTTGTTCTGGGGGCGCTTTATCTTTTCCACACCTATCTGATGCCGCCCTTGAAGCAAAAGCTTCAGGAGTCCGGCGCCTGGGATCGTACCGTCGATCGTTTCGGGGGCGAAAGGCTGCGGGGGATCCGGTTCAACCGCGAAATCGCGGGCCTCAAGAAGAGCGGCAATCTCATGGGGGCGGCGCAACTCTACGAGGAAGCGGAGTGGTACGAGCAGGCCATCGAGACCTACATCGAGGCCGGGGAGTACATCGCCGCCGGAACACTCTACGAGAAGTTGGAGTATTGGGAGCACGCCGCCGAGATGTATCGGCGGGCGGAGGATTGGAAACGCGCCGCCAACACACTGGTCGCGTCTGGACATGGCGAGAAGGCCGCCGAGATCTACGAAGAGCACGGCCACAAAATCGATGCCGCGAAGCTCTATTTCGATGCCGGACGATTCAACCGGGCGGCCGAGCTCTACGAAGCGGTCTCCTACTATCCTCAGGCGGCACAAGCCTACGAGAAACTGGGAAACGCCCTGAAGGCCGCCGAAAATTACGAAAATCATTGGGCAGCCACGAGCTCCGTTGGAGGCAGCGGCCTCATCTCCTCTCCATCCGACCGTGATCAAAAGGTCGCCCGTATGGCGGGACAGCTCTACGAAAAGGCCGGTGCTTTCGACAAGGCGGCGTCGATCTACCGACGCGCGCGGCTCTCTCGACCGGCGGCGGAGCTGGCTGCCCGCACGGGTAGGTACGACGAAGCGGGGGAGATGCTCCTCAAAGACGAAGAGCTCGAGAAGGCGGCGGAGATGTTCGAGAAGGCAGGGCAGCGCGAGAGGGCGGCGGTTATCCGTGGTGAGGTTGCCTTTCGCAAAGGTGATGTCGCCCAGGCGGCTCAGGAGTTCTTGAAGGGTGGTGATAATCTGCGCGCCGCCGAGCTCTTCGAATCGGTCGGTGATCTCGCCTCCGCGGCAAGGTGCTACGAACAAAGCGAGTCCCTCTTGCAGGCGGCCAACGTGTATCTCCGTGCGGAAAAGAAGGAAGAAGCCGCCGATATGTTTGCGAAGGGTGGCGATGCTTTGATGGCCGCCAAGCTCTACGCGGACGTAGGCAGAGACGCCGAGGCCTCCGAGCTCTTCGAACAGGCGGAGCACTACTTCGAAGCGGGTCGACTGGCCAACAAGTCAGGCGACCAGGAGCGAGCGATTCGACTGTTCCAACGGCTCGACCCGTCGGATGAGAATTATGAGCACGCGACGCTTCTCCTTTCGCGGCTCTTCCTCAACAAGAATATGGTCTCCTTGGCGGAGGAAAAACTCCAGCGCGTCCTGCGGGACCGACCCATCGGCAACCAGACGCTCGAGCACTATTACTGTCTCGGCTTGGTCTACGAAAAACTCGGAAAGCGCGACGAGGCACTCGAAACCTTTCGCAAGGTCATGGCGGAGCGCTACGGCTACGAGGACGTCGAAGAGAGAATTGCCAAGCTGAGCGCCAAGCCTCCGCTTGCGTCCTCGTCGCTTGGGACCGCTCCATCGCCGCCGGCCTCTCCACCTCCCACTCGTGCGGGCTCCGCTCAGGCTGCCCGCGCCACGGCCGTGGAAACGAGCCAGCCGGCCCCCGGCGATGCGGACGAGCCTCCCGTTGCCGCTGAATTTGCCGCGAGCCCGGAGCCCCAGCCTCCCGCCAAGGCGGCTCCCTCTCCGCCGTTCAAGCTGATCGAAGAGCTGGGGCGAGGGTTCCTCGGCGGAACCTTCAAGGCCATCGATATCCGGAACGACCAACCGGTCATCATCAAGTTCCTGCGCAGGGAGCTGCTACAGGATCGCGCGGTCGTCGAGCGTTTCTTAGCGGAGGCGAAGATCGCGAAGACCATCGACCACCCCCATCTCGTGCGGGTGCTGGGTTTGACGGAGATGCGCGCACACAAGGTCGTGGTCACAGAGTACGTCGACGGAAAGAGTCTCGACAGCCTCCTCTCGGGCAACAAACGGCTGAGCATCAAGCAAGCGCTCGATCTACTGTCGACGCTTTGCATCGCACTGGGATACGCACATCAGAGAAACCTGCTCCACAAAGACCTAAAGATGGCCGATGTCCTCGTGGCTCGCGGTGGCAAGCTCCGGCTTGCGGGTTTCGGGCTGGGGGCGCTGCGGACGCCCGCGGCGGGAAAGGACTACCGGTACCCTCCTCCCGAGTTTCTCGCTGGAAGACCGGCCGATGCGCGAACGGACATTTATGCCCTCGGAGGCATGCTCTTCCATGCGCTCAGCGGACTCCACCCGGCAAGCCCCGAGGCGGCAGCCAACGGAGCCCCCCCCACCCTGCGAAGACTCCTTCCGGAAGTCCCCGACTCGTTGGACCAGATCGTCACCCGCTGCCTCGCCGAGGATCCGGAGGAACGCTTCGCCAACGTCGCCGAGCTGTACGCGGCGGCGAGCGAGCTGCGCGACTAACACCCACCCACCTTCCCGGCTAGAATAGCTCCCGACGTGCTGTGCTGGTCTTGTGAGAGAGTAAAGGGCCGCCGATCTTGCCCCGCACACGGCGGGGATAGTATTTGCTCGCGCTGCTGCGGTACCAAGCGTCGCGTCGAGATTCGATGCCCGGAAGATTGTCCCTACCTGCGCGGGGAGCATGATCCCCGTTGGGAAGCTCCCGGCCAAAAGACAGAAGACCTGCAATTCCTTTCTCGATTCAATGAGCTGTCCCGTGAACAGATTCCCTTTCTCCTCTTCTTCCATTCCTTGCTGTTCCGAGCCTCTCGTGAGCTCTCCGGCGGTCTGAGCGACGAAGAGTTGAAAGCGGTGGTCTCGACCTTGCGACGCACGTATGAGACCCTGTCCAAGGGTGTGTTGTACGAGCACCAGAGCGAAGACTTCAGGTTGCAGAGCACGATCTCGCGATTGGGGGAGATCTTGACCCGACGTAAGGAGATCGCCGGCGTGCCACCCGCCTCGGACGCGGACGTGCTCGCGGTGCTGGCAAGCACCGAATCCGCCATCGAAGCCCATCTATCGGCGGAAACCCTGACTAGGAAGAAGACCTACGTCGATATCGCCGAGCGTGTGTTCCGTGCCGCGATCGCCGAGTTTCCGACGTTCGAGCCGAAAGGAGAGCCGCGAGCCGGACGCCTTATCGTCGAGCCCTGACAGACGGACGGACTGAGAGGTTGACGCTCGGAGGCCAGAGAACAGGCGTGTCGCACGCTATGCTATGCTGCCGTCTTTGAAAAAGAGCGACCCCCTTGGCAAAGCGTCCACTGGCAGCCGTTCTCGGCGACATCAACCGCGACCTGTTCGTACGAGTTCGCCGTTTTCCGAGACCCGGTTCGGATAGCGCCGCCGAGGCAAGCGCCTGGGCGCTCGGGGGATCGGCCGCGAACACCGCGGTCGCCCTCGCCGGCCTCGACGTGTCGGCAAGCGTCATCGGGAGGATCGGCCGCGATGCCGAAGGGCGCGCGCTTCTAAGGGAGCTCGCCCGCTCCGGCGTCCATACCGGCGCCGTCCAACGAGATCCTTCGCGTGCCACCGGGATTTGTATCGTGACGGTGACCGCCGACGGAGAGCGCACGCTCATCGGGATGCGCGGAGCCAATTGCGCACTCCAAAGAGACGGCGTCGCGGAGGCCGTCGCGAGCGTCCGACACTTACACGTTTCGGGCTATGCCTTGATCGAGCCCGAATCACGCCGCGCCGCGATCCTTGCTCTCGAGACCGCGCGGAAGGCCGGCGCGGTGACGTCGCTCGACTTCGGTTGGGAGCCGGCCAGCTCCGCCCCGGAGCTCCTGCGTCAGGCGCTGCGTCACGTGAGTCTCGCGTTACCCAGCGCACAAGAGCTGAGGATGGCGTTGGGAGAAAGGCGACTCAGCCGAGCGGCGAGTAAGACCCGCGCGCTGGGCGTAGAGCATGTCGCGGTAACTCTGGGCGCCGGAGGTTGCAGGGTGTTCTCGGAGAATGGGACGTTTAGGGTTCCCCGCTTCGAGTGTCGCACCATCAACACGTGTGGCGCCGGCGATGCCTTCAATGCCGGCTACATACTCGGCACACTGGCGGGAGCAAGCCCGGAGGCGTGCGCCATTCTCGGGAATGCGGCTGGCGCCGCGGTCGTGGAATCGGACTCGTCCCACGAGACGGTGACCCGCGACCGGCTGGCGAAGATGATCCTACGTGCAAAGGATGACCCACGACTCGATCCGTTCGCCGCCGCCGTGAACGATGCCATTGGACTGCTCTCGGCCCAATCGAGAGGAGGAAGGAGAAAGGCGCGATGACCCCGGAGTGGAAGAAGAAACAAGAAGCGCTTCGATTATCTGGACTACCGGACATGTTCGGCGTGGACAAGCCGATCATCGGCATGGTGCATTTACCCCCGTTGCCTGGTTCTCCGAACTACGACGGGCGTGGGCTCGACCCGATTATCGAGTGGGCCCTGAGAGACGTCGAAACGTACCAGCATGCCGGCGTCGACGGTCTCATCGTGGAGAACATGTGGGATCATCCCTATTTCGTGGGTGAAGACGTGCCCTCTGAGGCGATGACCGCGCAGGCGGTGGCGGCTCGCGAAGTCGTCAAGGTCGCGACCGTGCCCACCGGCATCAACGTCATCCACAACGGAGGACGGGTGGCGCTCTCGATTGCCCTGGCAGCGGGCGCTACCTTCGTGAGGATCTGCATCTTGACCGGAGCTCGCCTATGGGATACCGGCGAGCTGGATCACGGCTGTGCCTCCCGATTGCTCCGCCATCGGAGGAACCTGCAGGCCGAGCACATCAAGATCTTCGCCGACGTCGACAAGAAACATTCCCTCCCTTTTCCGGGGTTGGATCTGGAGACCCACATCGAGTGGACGGACTTCTACCTGGCCGATGCCCTCATCGTCTCCGGGCGCATGACCGGCGACGCCCCTCCACTCGAGAAGGTTCGCGAGGCGAAGGCGCTCGCCCGAGGCCGTCCCATCCTCATGGGGTCGGGGACGTCGGCCGATAACATCGCGGACTTCTTGCGCTACGCCGACGGGGCCATCGTCGGGACCAGCGTGAAGGTCGACGGGAAGGCCGAGAATCCCGTGGATCGGCAAAGGGTGACCGCCTACATGAAGGCCGTGGAGAAAACCCGTCATCCATCTAAGACTCTCCGCTAGATCCGGGGAGACAGCAAGCTTGCCGCTCGGGGGGGACTGGAATAGTATGATGCGCCTTCATAGGGAGGCGTCCGCGTCTCCCGAGCCGAGCGAGTAGACTCTATGATCGATTCCCTTCTTCGTCGTCTTCTTTCGCCCATCCTCACCCTGCGGGAAGGCGAGGCCGCAACCGCGGTGATGATGTTCGTCTACTCCTTCCTAGTGATGACCGCCTACAACAACATCAAACCCTCAGCGACCGCGAAATTCATCGACGACGTCGGCGCGGACAACCTCCCCTGGGTCATGCTGGTCGCCGGTATCGGCATGGGCGTCATCATGCAGTACTACAGCCGGTTGGTGGGCAAGATCCCTCGGCTGTGGGTCTTGCCGGGGACCCTGGTTGGCGTCGTCGCCACGCTCGTGGGCTTCTGGTTTCTTTTCCAGATCGGTCACGCCTGGGTCTCGGTCGCGTTTTATTTCTGGGGCCGACTGCTCCTGGGAATCTTCCTCATCAGCCAGTTCTGGACGTTGGCGAACGATATTTATGATCCCCGGCAGGCGAAGCGAGTCTTCGGCTTCATCGGCGGGGGGGCGAGCCTCGGCGGGATGACCGGAGCCGGGCTCACTTCCCTACTGGCGGAAACCTTGGGCGCGGACACTTTGATCCTGTTTAGCGCCGCCATCTTGGCCATCTGTTTCCTCCTCGTGATTCGCATCCAACGAAAGGAGCAACCCGCCGAGCGCGGCAGCACCGCCCAGAAGGAGACCCTTGGAGGTGGTGAAGCGCTGGCGATGCTCCGCCAGTCGAAGCATCTAGGGCTCATCTCCCTGGTGATCGGCTTCGCCGCTTTGGGAGCGGTGACCGTCGAGCAGCAGCTCAACATGGCCGCCGAGCAGTTCGTTCAGGGAGAGAACAGCATCGTCAGCTTTCTGGCGCAAATCACCTTCTACCTATCCGCCATCAGCTTCGTCATCCAGATCTATTTTACGAGCCGCATCCATCGGTTTCTCGGCATCGGGTTCGCGTTGACGGTGTTGCCAGTGAGCTTAGGGGCCTCGGCGCTCCTCATTCTCTTCCATCCGGTCCTCCTGTCGACCATGGTGGCCCGTATTACCGACACGTCGTTGCGGTACAGCCTCGACAAGACCACCCGGGAAGTTCTGTTCCAGCCACTCCCGAAAGAGATCAAGCTCAAGGCCAAGGCCTTCGTCGACGTCACCGCGGATCGGTTCATTGGAAAGGGAGTCGGTTCCGTCATTCTCCTGGTGTTGCTGAAAGTCTTCGGCTTTACCTGGGTACAACTCAGTTTTCTCAGCCTTGCCTATTGTGTCCTTTGGTTGTTTCTCGCGAGGAGAGCCAAGAAGGAGTACACGGCCAGCTTCCGCAGGAGCATCGAGCACCTGGAGCTCGAACCGGTGGCCATGAGGCCTCAAACGGCGGACGCCGCCACCGTGGAGACTCTGGTGGAGGAGCTGGGGAGCGTCGAAGAGCATCGCGTGCTTTACGCGATCGAGCTTCTCGACTCCCTGGACAAAGCCAACCTGATCACGCCACTCCTCCTTCACCACGAAGCCCCCACCGTGCGGGCACGAGCCTTGGCAGGCATCGCGGCGGCGCGCCCGGAGCTCATGCAACGCTGGGCAACGGCCGTCGAGCGGGCCCTCAAGGACGAGAGCGCGGACGTGCGCGCGGCGGCGGTCAGCGCCCTGGCGACTATCCGCGGAGAGAAGACCACGGAGTTGATGCGCCCCTATCTCAACGACCACGATCCGCGGATCGTGGCCGCCGCGGCCGTGGTGATGGCCGGCGGCGATCGGGCGGAGGACGTCGACGCGGCCGAGCAGGCACTCCGACGACAGAGCTCCGACACCCGGGAGGGAGCGGCCGAGGGGCGACGCCAGGCCGCGCGCGCCCTCGCCCAGATACAGAACCCGCGATTCCGGAGCCTGCTCATCCCTCTGATGTACGACACCAACGTCGAGGTTGCCAAAGAATCGATCGCGAGCGTGAGCCGTCTCGGTGCTTCGGACTACATGTTCGTTCCGTCCCTCGTCTCGCTCCTACGGCATCGGCGTCTCAAGAACGTCGCCCGGGAGGTGCTGGTCAGCTACGGCGAAGGAGTCCTCGACGCGCTGGCCTACTTCCTGAAGGATCCCGACGAGAACTCGTGGGTGAAGCGTCACATTCCCGGCACGCTCGCCCACATCCCGTGCGACAGAACGGTGGGCATTCTCCTGGACGCACTCCAAGACGAGGACGGATTCATCCGTTACAAAGCGGTGACCGCCCTCGCTCAGATCCGTCGAGAGCATCCCGAGCTCGCCATCGATCCGAAACCAGTCGAGAAACTCACCCTCCGTGATGCGTTGCGTTACTACAGCTATCTCGGCATTCATTACAACCTCTTTCACAAAGAAGGTATCGCATCCGGCTCCCTCGTCGGACGAGCGCTCGAGGAGAAGATGCGGCGGGCACTCGACCGCGTCTACGAGCTGCTCGGTCTCATCTACCCCTGGAAGGACATCGCCGCGGCACGCTGGACCCTCGAGCATGGCGACGGACGTGCCAAAGCCAGCGCCGCGGAGTACCTCGACAACATGCTGAGTAGTGAGCTCCGCAAGCGCCTCATGCCCATCGTCGAGGACGTTCCCGTCGAGGAAAAGGTTCACAAGGGTAACGTCTTCTTGAAGACGCGGGTGCGAAGCGCGGAAGGTACGCTGGCCCGACTCATCTATGACGACGATCCGGTCGTCGCTGCCACCGCGATCGATCTCGTTCGCGAGCAAAAGATGTGGTCCTTGGCAACTGACATCGAAGAAGTGCTCGCGTTCCGGGACCCGAAGGATTTCGTCGTCTTCGAGGCGGCGTCCTTCGCGTTGGCGGCGCACCGCCTCGGAGAGGAGAGGCCCCTTGCAATTTGAGCTCCTCCCCCCCGTCCCCGCGGTGGTGCTCGCCGATCAGCTTCGTCGGATTCCCCTCTTCAGCTTCGTGGACGTCGATGAGCTGTTCCGAATCTCGTCGATCGCCCGTCAAGTGCGGCACGAAGTGGGCGCCACGATGCAGCTAGAGGGGATGCCGGTCGAGTACATCCAGGTCTTGGTGGAGGGCAGGATACGGGTCACCGGAAAGGGGCGCCACGAAGAGGAGATGTCGCCTCCCGTCCTTCTTGGTTTCCGGGAGGTTCTGGAAGGCGCCCCCCTAAGGGAAACCGCACACGCGATCGAGAGCTCCATCTGTCTGGCGATCGGAGCCGAGGAGTTCCGGGCCCTCCTGTCGGACAACATCGAGCTGGCGCAGGGTCTCTTCCAGCAGCTATTGAGCGCACCCTCGAAAAACGGGCGCCCCAGCTTGATGCGGCGTGCGGTGCATCTCGAAACAAGGCCGCTCGCCCTGGAAGCCGGGCAGAATCTCAAGCCCATCGACAAGGTTTTGCTCCTCCAAGCGCTTCCTGTTTTTTCCCGAACCACCGCCGACGAGCTCTTCGCCTTGGCTGCCATCGCCCGCGAGCTCCGTCTGGTCGCGAACGAGCGCGTCTTCAACGAAGGGGACCCGCCGGCGCTTCACATAGTCTTGTCGGGTGAGCTTTCCGTCCAGTCGCCCGACGACGAGACCCACGCGGACGTCGTGAGCGCCGGCGATGTGTTGGGGCTCCATGAGACCCTGGCGGGAACGCCCTTCGATTGGCGTGCTAAGGTGGTAACAGGGGGGGTGGCATTGAAGATCGAAAGGGACCGCCTCTTCGAGGTGCTGGCCGATCAGGAAGATCTGCTCCAGGCGCTGTTCAGTGCGCTCTTCCAGTCTTCCGCCTCACGCGGCCAAACCCATTTCGCCAACCCCGGGGCTCAGGCCCATTGAACCTCGCGAGCTGACGCGATCCATTGAACCCGTGAAAAAGCCTCTGTCGCTCTCCTTCCTCGTCTTATTCTCCTTTTGGCCCGCCTCGCCCACCACGGCCCAGCAATACGAATGGAACGAAGTGCCTCGCATCGTCGCCATTGGCGACGTCCACGGAGCCTACGACAACCTGGTCGCCGTGCTCAGGAACGCCGGTCTGGTCGATGACCATCTCGATTGGATCGGTGGGAGAACCCATTTGGTTCAGGTTGGTGACGTCGTGGACCGGGGCGCGGAATCCCGCCGCTGCCTGGATCTGCTCATGGAGCTCGAAGGAAAAGCGGAGAGAGCAGGTGGGCGCGTCCACGCTCTCATCGGAAATCACGAGGCTTTCAACATCGTGGGCATTTCCGACTACACCACACGCGAGGAGTTCCGGTCGTATCTAGATCCCGAGTTCGAAAGGATTTTGGAACAGACCTTCGAGACGTACTATCGCGAGCTCAGAGAACAGGCACGGACGGCAGGCCAGCCGCCGCCGGCCGAGAAAGAAGCTCGGGCGGAGTTCACCAAGAGGTACCCACCGGGTTACTTCGGGCACCGACGCGCGTTTGAACCGGACGGTCGCTACGGCAAGTGGATCGTGAGTCACAACGTAGCCATTCGGTTGAACGGAATCGTCTTTTCCCACGGCGATTGGAGCGAGGAAGTGTCC